>JAZRGP010000219.1:0-4719 GCA_045644225.1 Christensenellaceae bacterium
CGCAACTCCCCCTCACCCCCTAAAGAAAAAACCGTTTTTATTTTGCTTTTCTGCAAACCTCAGTTCTTCCCTAAAGAATCAGCAGGGTTCCGTTTCCCCTATCATTTTTGTTTAATTTATATCATTTGGATCGATATCAAAAGATATCTGCACACCCTTTTTGTTATTGCGTTCCCAGATATCATAGAGCTTCTGCCGAATCTCCTTGGTACGCTTGTTCCGAAGCACTTTCAGCAGGATGTGATACCGTGACTTGCCATCCAGCCGCACAACAGGCGCAGGCTTGGCTACAAACAACAGTATATCAGATTGATAGCCTTCTATCAAAGCCAAAATCTCCTGCTCGACGCTTCTTAAGAGTTCCTCAGCCTTCTGCTCGTTCTCATGCGCAAAGAGCAGTCGGAAAACCATGGAATACGGCGGTTTCCCCGAAACTCTGCGCTCGGAGATCTCTCTTTCGTACATCCCGCAGTAATCATGCTCTGCCGCAAATCGGATTGCATAATGCGCGGGGTTATAGGTCTGTACGATGACCTGTCCTTTTTTCTTTCGTCCTGCTCTGCCGCCGACCTGCTCGATCATGGAGAATGTCCTCTCCTCCGCGCGGAAGTCGCCGTAAGAGAGCATGGTATCCGCGGAGATCACCGCCGCCAGCGTAACATCGTCGAAGTCCAGTCCGCGGGCGATCATCTGCGTTCCGATGAGGATATCCGCCTCGTGGTTCTTGAAAGCAGTGTAAATATTCTGATGCGCTTCTTTTGCACGCGTCGTATCAAAGTCCATGCGCAGTACGCCCGCCTCGGGGAAAAGCTCCTTCACCTGCTGCTCAACGAGCTCCGTGCCCACGCCAACGAGCTTTACGAAAGGCTTTCCGCACTTATCGCAAACCTTGCTGAAGGGAAATGCCCTGCCGCAGTAATGGCACATCATGGCATTCTGTGCGCGGTGATATTTCAGCGGGATGTCACAGTGCGAGCACATCACGACATTGCCGCAGGAGGTGCATTGCACGCTTGCGGAATATCCGCGTCTGTTGAGGAACAGCAGCGCCTGCTCTCCGCGCTCCAGTGTCTGTTTCATCGCGGCATATAGCTCGCCGCTGATGACACTCTTGTTGCCGCGCAGGATCTCGTCACGCATATCCACGATGCGGATATCGGGAAGCATCAGTCCGCGTACGCGCTCGGGCATGCTGATCAGTTCATATATGCCGAGCTGCGCCTTCATGTAGCTCTCGATGCGCGGAGTTGCGCTTGCGAGCACCAGCACGCAGTTCGTGATGCTGCTGCGCATCCTTGCAATGTCCGCAGCGTGATACGGCGGATGGTTGTCCGCCTTGTAGCTCTGTTCATGCTCCTCGTCGATGATGATCAGCCCGAGGTTCTCCAGCGGCATGAAGATCGCCGAGCGAGCGCCCAGTACGATCTGCGCCTCTCCGCTGCGAACTCTGCGCCATTCGTCATATCGCTCTCCTGCGGATAAGCCGCTGTGGAATACCGCGACCCTCCCGGGGAAGCATGCCGCAAACTGCGAGAAGAGCTGCGGTGTCAGGGATATCTCGGGGACGAGCACGATGACGCTCTTGCCCATTTCGAGAGTATTGTCGATCGCGCGGATATAAACCTCTGTCTTGCCCGATCCCGTTACGCCGTGCAGCAGGATGGTCTTCTTCTCCTGCGCCGCGACGCACTCTGTGATGCGCTCTACGGCGTTTTTCTGTGCATCCGTCAGCGATACGTTATGTTTCTCCGCCAGCACCGTTTGATACGGTGTGCGGAAGTCGTCGATCTCGTAATCATATGCAGCGCCGCTCTCGATCAGCGCGCGCACTGCCGCATTGTCCAGCTCCCGCGAGGGCGCATCGCCCTGCTCCAGCCGCTCCAGAACGGAGAGGCGGTTCTTCGCCTTGACCTTGCTGCCGTCCTTGGTATAGCAGGCACGTTTCAGCTCCGCGATGTCGCATCCTTCCGTCAATGCTATCATACGCATTTTTTTATCGTGGATGCGCTGTCCGCGCATATGTGCGGGGAACATAAATCTTAATGCAAAGGCGAGCGTCGTGCGGTATTCCTTGCGGACATATTCCGCGAGCTTCAGCTGCTCCTCGGTGATGATCGGTCCGTCATCGATCAGCGATTCGATGCTCTTCAGCTTATCGGGAGGGCAGTCTGTCTCGTCCTTCAGGCCGATGATGCACCCTTCCGTCATTTTTCGGTTGAAAGGCACGCGAACTCTGCATCCCCTTGCGGCATCCAGCCCTTCGGGAATGCGGTAATCAAACACTCTGTCGACATTGCTGTTGGCGATGTCTACGATCACTTCCGCATACTTTTCCATATTATTTATTATAGCAACCCCGATTTCGTTTTTCAATCCGTTATAACGATTGACTATCACTTCCCCAAAATGTTATTCTATGTATAGAACCCGCATAAAAAACAATATTGACAACCACTGAAAGGACAACTCTTATGAAAAAAATCCATATAGTTTTGCTTGCAATATTCTGCGCGGCTCTTTGCGGTCAGTGTATATTCAATTTTCTTCATATTTCCGAATTTGCACTCAGCAGCTATAATTCGGAAATCAAGCATTATGAAGAAGAGCATATCGATGACCCCCCGATCGTTTTAGGACCGATCGAAAGTCGACGGGATGTCCTCAAAAAAGCTGAATCCATATTGATCGAAACTTACGGAAAAGATACCATAAAAGGCGAAAAACCCTTTAAGCTCGGTTATGATAGCCTGAACGAGGTCTGGCTGATCGAAGGCAGATGGTGGCATCTTCCGGGCGTAAAAGGCGGAGTTGCATATATTTTGATTCGCGACTGTGACGGCGAAGTTTTGGCGATGTGGCATGAGTGTTAAGTTTGAAAGCCGACAGAACACTCCTTGCGGTCGGCGAAATAATATACTATATATTGAACTCAATGTAAATTGCATTGGAGGAAACTTATGAACGTTTTTAAAGACATTCTCAGGTCGCTTTTCGGTACTGCCCTGCTAGTATTTATGATGTACTTCTTGTTTGATTCCTTTTTGATTCAAATGAAGGGGTATCCCTCTGAAGCGGATAGAGACACTTTTGTTCAGACCGAATTGACAGATTTTTATATAGAATATCGCAAGAATTCCCCTCGGGAAAATTATGTTTATATCAAAGATGACAAAAACACGTATTCTTTTCACCAACGTCATACACCCATGACAAAAAGAGAGGAGTATTTGAAGCAAATTGACGAGGAAGAAAAACTCTATATTACATACGGAACACAAATAATCGACAACACTGAGGTTCATCCTGTTGTCGAAATGCACAGCGATGATACCGTATATATAACAGCTGAAGAAATCTTCAAGGAATCTCGTTCTAATAAAATAGGCGCCTATGTTGGCATTGTGCCTTTAGAACTGCTGCTTTTAGTAGGTGTAATTGGGTGCGTCTATGTCGGTTTACCTCTGAACAAACCCCGCAAAAAATCCAAGTCCAAAAAGCGGCGGTAGGGTTGCGCTTTAAATTCCAATAGCTATAATTGTACGTGTGTTGATGAAATTGCAAAATCAATGATGGATAATAAATTGGGGTCTAACAAGTGGATACCGTCAACAGCAGACAATGCTTATAGCAAATCTACAAATGGTTGCAAAGGAGCGTTGGATTAAAATGAACTATAAATACGTATATATGCTAATGCACTCTCGTTTAATTTGTATAGATGTTGGGGGTGACGAAGTACATGATACAAAAGTGTTAGGTATCTATACTACGAAAGCTAAAGCAACAGAAGCCATTAATCGTTTTTCAAAGCTATCGGGTTTTTGTGATTATCCAAATGATTATCATATTAAAAAAATGCGATTATATATTAGTGATGATAAACCGCTTTTAAATGCTCACTTGATCGAATTCGAGTATTTGGTTTACGGTAATACTTATTATATGCATCGAATTGGCTGTTACGATACAGAAACTGCAGCTTTAGAAAAAATTGCTACTTTGCAGCAGCGCAGCATCTATAAAAAACACTCTGAGGGGTTTGAAATTATTCCTTATAAACTAAACCATGATTCTGAATATTGGGGAGAGGGATTTGATTAAACAAAACACTCTTCATAGACGATTATTTTAATCCTTTAACAGCAAATAAGCATTTGTCTTTTCGGCAGATGCTTTTTTCGTTCATTACGATTGACTACCCTTCCCCCAAAATGTTATGCTATACATATCATCCCGTAAATTTTCAGTATAAGGAGTTTATACTATGTTCGATATCACGAAATACAAGAATATGAGCCCCGCAGACGTCCGTGCGGCGATCCGCTCGGGCGAAGTCGACTTCCCCACAGCAGGTATGTGCGAAGGCTATGCGCAGGCAAATCTCGTCATTCTCCCCAAGGAATATGCGGCAGATTTCGCGGAATTCGCAAAGCTCAATCCCTTCCCCTGCCCCATCCTCGAGATCACGGAAGGCACCCCCATCACAAAGGCTATGGGCGATGCAAACCTGCTGACGGATATCCCCGAATATTTCATCTATGAGAACGGCGTCATGACCGCAAAGGTCAACGATGCGACTCCCTATTGGCAGGAGGGCATGGTCGGCTTCCTGATCGGCTGCAGCTTCTCTTTTGAAGAAGCGCTCATGAAGGCAGGCAACGAGGTCCGCCATATCGCGACGGGCAGAAACGTGCCCATGTATAAGACGAACATCCAGAC
>JAZRGP010000220.1:0-2548 GCA_045644225.1 Christensenellaceae bacterium
CCGCTTGGCCTCCGACTTGAGGGTACGCACTTCAACGAAGCTGCACTTGCAGAGCGTTTCGGCGTCAGCCGCGGTCCTGTGCGTGAGGCTCTGCGCAGTCTGGAACGTGAAGGCTTCGCCAATACGCTTCCCAGCGGCAGAACCATCTCCACAAACTTCAATTCCGACGATATCCAGTATTATTACAACATGCGTACCTATATCGAAACGGAATCCATCAAGAAGATCCTCTCCGATCCCGTGACCGACGATTACATGGACTGGATCAACCAGCTCGAAGAGATCCTCGCGAAGTCCAAGATCTTCCTCGACCGCAACGATGAAAACCGCTTCGTTCAGCTCGATAAGGAATTCCACCTTGCGATCCTCTCCCGCGCGAACATCAAGATCTACCTGATCATGTGGGAGATGCTCTCCAATATCACGATGAGCATCATGGATATCAACCGCAAGCATCTGCTGGATAAGCAGTTCCATAATCTCAGCGTAACGTATGCTTTCCACGACAGCATCCTCTACGGTCTGAGACGCAGAGACCTCGAGTACACGATCGTAAACCTGCAGACTCACCTGCAGAAAGGTGTTAACGTCTATACAGAAATCATCGATACCATGACAGACCTCAATCACCAGAACGACTCCGAGTAAAAGCAAAAGAACCTTTCTCCCCAAACGTTCTTTTTTTAGCTTATTTTTTAATAAACTTTCTGAGGTCAGCCATTCTGTCAAGAACGGTCAGGTCATATTTTTTCGCAAGCGCTTCCGCAAGGTCGAACCGATGTACGATGTTCTCTGCCGCATGCACGTCTCCGTTGATCATTACGGGGATATGGCGGAGCGATGCTTCTTTCAGCAGATATTCCGAGGGATAAGGAGTCGTTCTGTATCCCCTGCTCATCGCACCCGTGTTGATCTCCAGCACGATATCCGATTCACAGAGATGCTCCATCGCCTCCATCGCCGCGTGGCGGTATCTGCGGTCATTTTCATCAAAGAAGCTTCCGTCCTCGTTGAACTTCGTCACGAGGTCGAAATGTGCGATCAGTCCGCTGCCCGTCTTCTCCACGATGCTGCCGACGAGATTATAATAGGAAGCACAATACTTATACCAGTCACCGCCGAAATACCGCTTGACCGCATCCACGGAAACCTCAGGCTTGTGATCGACCGCGACCCATATTCCGTCATGCTCCGCATAGTGCGCTGCACCCAGCCAGTAATCGTATTCGTATTCCATCGGTTCCGCAAGCACATCCTGCTCGATACCGCAGTATACTGCGATCCTGTCCGCATAGCGTTCCTTTGCCTTTTCGACGTCTTCGCGGTAACGCGGGATATTCTCGTGGAGCATGAAGTACGTTTCATCCGTACTCATGAACGCATGTCCCGAAAAGCCGATTTCGTCAAGCCCCGCACCGATCGCCGCACGGACCATTTCATCGACGGTGTTTTTGCCGTCGCAGTATGTGGTGTGTGTGTGAAAATTGCCTCTGATCATTTTGTCATCTTTTCTTGTTTTACCTTATGATCGATGATATGACGGGAAGCAAGTTCCTTGTGGATATCCTCAACGGAAATACCCATCTGCACCATCAGTACAAGCAGATGATAGATCAGGTCGCCGATCTCATAGACCGTCTCTGCCTTGTCTTCAGCCTTGCCCGCGATGATGACTTCCGTAGACTCCTCGCCTACCTTCTTGAGGATCTTATCAAGACCCTTTTCGAAGAGATATGTCGTATAAGAGCCTTCGGGACGCTGTTCGTTTCTGCCGACGAGCATGTCATAGAGACCCTGAATGGAGAATTCGGATTTTTCTTCGCTCTGCCATACGAGATCATTGAAGCAGGAGTCCGTGCCGAGGTGGCATGCGGGACCATCCTTTTCAACGACGACAACGAGCGCATCCTTATCGCAGTCTGCAGTGATGGAAACGATGTGCTGATAGTTTCCGCTTGTTTCGCCCTTCAGCCAGAGTTCTTCTCTGGAGCGGCTCCAGAAGCATGTCAGACCCTTTTCCATGGAGATCTGCAGGCTTTCCTTATTCATATAAGCAACTGTCAGTACCTTCTTCGTAACGGAATCCACTACGACAGCAGGGATCAGACCCTTTTCATCAAATTTCAGTTCATTGATATTCAGCATATTTTAAATCCTCACATTGATCGAATTTTTTCTCAGTTCTTCCTTCAGATCGGCAATTTTGACTTCACCGAAATGGAAGATGGAAGCCGCAAGCCCCGCATCCACCTGCGGAAGCTTATGGAACAGATCGATAAAGTCCTGCACGCAGCCTGCACCGCCGGATGCAATTACGGGAACATTGACAACAGAGCATACTGCCTCCAGCATCTCAAGGTCAAAGCCGCCTTTGACGCCATCAGTATCGATGGAATTCAGCACGACCTCACCTGCACCGTTGTCTACGCAGCGCTTGATCCAGCTGACCGCTTCCATGCCCGTGTTCTCTCTGCCGCCTTTTGCAAACACGCGGAACACACCGTCCACGCGCTTGACGTCCGCAGAGATAACGACGCACTGATCGCCG
>JAZRGP010000221.1:0-4102 GCA_045644225.1 Christensenellaceae bacterium
GGTAATCGTGCGTGCGCCGATGGGAACTTCGGACAAAAAAATAAAGCTGTTCCTGGAACAGCATCGCGACTGGGTTGCAGAGCACCTCGCACGTCGGGAAAAATGGATGGCGGCTCATCCCGACCCGACAGAGGCAGAGAAAAAGGAACTCATCGCGCGGGCAAAGGCATATCTGCCCGGGCGGACGATGGAACTTGCGGCGGTCATGGGTGTGGAGCCGACGGGCATCCGCATTACCTCTGCGCGTACGCGCTTCGGGAGCTGCAGTGCAAAGAACAGTATCTGCTATTCCTGGCGGCTGATGCAGCATCCCAAAGCAGCGGTGGATTATGTCGTCGTGCATGAGCTTGCGCATATTCTGCACAAGGATCACAGCAGGGAGTTTTATAAAACGGTGGAGCGCTATCTGCCCGATTATCGTGAACGGCAGAAGCTGCTGAAGGGTTAATACTTTTCCGAAACCGCCTTCAGCCGAGCGATCATCTCCTCGCGGACGTGTGCGGGGCGCAGGATCTCCGCATCGCAG
Organism: Christensenellaceae bacterium; assembly: GCA_045644225.1. Classification (GTDB taxonomy): domain Bacteria; phylum Bacillota; class Clostridia; order Christensenellales; family Christensenellaceae; genus JAZRGP01. The sequence goes on from JAZRGP010000221.1 coordinate 527, forward strand.
CCGAGCGAGAAGAGAAAACCGAAAAACTGCGGGCTGACGATCACGGGAGTCGTGATGGAGAAGTGTTCGTCATCCGTGCGGCTGATGATGACATCTTTGCCGAAGCGATCGATGACGACGCTGATGAGATAGTTGGAGAACTGCAGGGTGACTTGCTCCTCCTTACCACCAAACATAGAAAATGCGCGTTTGGTATATTCTGACATATCTAACTGCGCAAAAACATCCTTGCCGACGCGCTCCTGAATGGTTTGCGCGATCTTGGTCATCTTATCCACGCGATAGTGCTTGATGATGCCTGCGGCTTCGTCATAGGCAAGCATATAGTAATTTTCGTTATCCCAGATCAGTGCATATGGGCTGACGCAATAGGTCTTTCCGTTTCTGCGGAAGGCCTTTTTCTTTTGCAGGTCATATTCAAAATACAGGAACTCGATCTGCCGATCCTGCGCGATCGCGGCATGGAGCGCATCGATATTGATGAAGATGGTCTCGTTCATGCTCTTGATGCGGTTTTTGACATAGACCTGACGCTTCAGCGCCTGCGCCTGATGTGAGCTGGCGAGGGTCTGCAGCTTGCGGATCAGCTCAAGGGTCTTTTTCTCCGTGATGAACTTGGATGCCTGAACGCTGTCGATGAGCATCTCAAGCTCAGCCAGCTGAAAAGTTCGGCTGCCGATGAAGTAAAGATTTGTGTTCTTCTCGGAACGGCAGCATACGTCCAATCCGAACTGCTCGAGCTCCTCGAGGTCGGAATAGATGCTCTTGCGCTCGGCAGAGATGTCGTGCTGTGCGAGTGCGGCGATGAGCTGCTGTACGCTGACGGGATGTTCCTCGTCGGTATGCTCCATGAGATATTTTGCGAGATACAGAATTTTAAGCTTCTGCCGGCTGCTCTTGGGCATGGGAAAGGCTCCTTTTTTGATCGTTTGGGATAAATATATTTTAGCATATTGCAAGGAAATAAGAAACTGTAAGTTTTCCGAAAAAGGCGGCAGAGCCTTTTTTTATTTGTGATCGCATGTATGGAAATGGAATATTTTCAGAAACATATACATATATACATAATAACATTTACAAAAGAGGTGCGATCGGATCATGAGAAAAAGCATATTGAAATATCTGCCGCAGGAGCTTGCAAGCGAGCTCAGCGAGAGGAAAGAATTTGACGAAGCGGAGGAGCTCCGCATCCGTGCGGAAAAGCGCGTGATGTTTTATGCTCGCGGACGGGAATACATCCTCGGCTATATCCCTTCCATGCAGACCGTGCGCAAGCTGATCTTTGCGTTCTCCGAGCATTCCGTGACGGCATTTTTCGATGAACTGAAGCAGGGTTTCTTTACGGTCGGCAAAGGTGTTCGTATCGGTGTCGCAGGGCGCATCGTCTGCGAAAACGGCGCGGTAAAGATGATCCGCGATTATTCCTCCGTGAATATCCGCTTTCCGCGGGAGTTCATCGGGATATCGCGGCCGCTTCTGAAATATACCCGTCAAGATGGACGGATCATGAGCACGCTGATCGTCTCTGCGCCGCAGCACGGAAAGACGACGCTTTTGCGGGATATGATCCGTGCGGCATCGGAGGGCGAGGGATACCTGCCGCAGAAATGCGCGGTGGTGGACGAGCGCAGCGAGATATCGGGCGGGCTTTGCTTTGATTTAGGCTTGCGGACGGATGTCCTGCTGGGGTGTCCCAAGGCAGAGGGGATGAGCATGGCTCTGCGGTCGCTCTCTCCGCAGGTGATCGCAACGGACGAGATCGGCGGTGAGCGGGATCTGGAGAGCATTTTCGAGGCTGCGCTCAGCGGAGTGAAGATCCTCGCAACGGCGCATGCCTCCTCCTTTGAAGAACTGATGCAGCGGGATCATTATGCGCAGCTGTTTCGGCGCGGAGTGATCGAACGCGTGATCCTGCTTTCGGAGAGCATGGGCAGAGGAACCGTCGAGCAGATCTGTGATTCGGACGGAAAACGCCTGCTTGCGTCGCCGCTGTCGATCCGTGCGCGGGAGAGTGCCGCAGGATGATGAAGCTGATCCTGCTCGGTGGGATCGTCGGGCTTGGCGCGGTGATCGGTGTTTCGGGGGTATCTCGGGTGAAGAGGCGGCTCAGTACCCTGCGGGAGCTTCGGCACGACATGAAGACGATGGAAAACCTGCTCGTTCAGCAGAGCATGACGCTCAGGGATGCGCTGTGCTGCATTGCGGCAACTGGGTCGTCGGCATACCGTCTGCTCGCGGATAGCCTCGTCGGGTCGGCAGATCCTGCGGAAAAAACGGTAGACGAGAGCGGCATTGTGTCGGAACTCGCAAAAGCAGAGCTGTCGCCTCGGGAGCTTAGTATCCTGCGGGATTATTTCATCCGTCTCTGCGAGAGCATCAGCGCCGCGGAGATCGCCCTTGTGACGGCTCGGTTTTCCTCGGAGCTCGGCAGAGAGATCGCGGAGATCGCGCAGAATGAGCTCGGCAGGGCAAAGGTGATGCAGACGGTCTGGACGCTCGCGGGGATCGCGGTCGTGATCATACTGATATAAAACGGTGGTGGAAAAATGGACATCAATATCGATATCGTCTTTAAAATAGCAGCGGTCGGGGTGCTGATCGCGGTGCTTTCGCAGCTGCTGATCAAATCGGGTCGCGATGACATTGCGCTGATGGTCTCCGTAACGGGGCTGATCATCGTGCTGCTCGTTGTGGTGCAGATGGTGAATGAGCTTTTCGAGAGCATCAAGAGCATCTTCGGGCTGTAGCATGGAGATCGCGAAGATCGCAGCGGTGGGCATCGCAGCGGCGGCGCTCGCAATCACGCTCAGAAAAACAAACCCCGAGATCAGCCTGCTTGTGAGCCTTGCGTCGGGGATCGTGATCCTTATGATGTCGGCAGAGCATCTGCGTGAGGCGGTGCGGTTCGTGCGGGAATTTGCGGAAAACCTCGGCGGCAGCTTCGATGCGCTGATGCTCGTGATGAAGGTCGTCGGGATCGCGTATATCTGTGAGTTCGCCGCGCAGGCGCTCAAGGATTGCGGAGAGAGCTCCATCGCATCGAAAGTTGAGCTGGGCGGAAAGCTCGTCATGGTCGCGATGACGCTGCCGCTCTTTACGGAGTTTATCATGCTCGTGCTGAAGCTTGCGGAGGAGATATGAAGAAGGTGATTCTTGTACTGATCCTGCTGGTGCTGATGCTGCCTGCGCAGGCATGGGCGGAGCAGGATGCTCCGCAATATGAAGCGGAAGCGCAGAAGAGCATTGAGCAGGGGATCGGTGCGGTGCTGGAGGATCTTGATCTTTCCGCATTGGAGGAACTCTACGGGCAGACGGAGATCGCGGAGGAGCAGAGCTTTTCCGAAATGATCGGTGAGCTGACGAGCAGCGGACTTTCGGCGGTGACGGTGGAGCGCGTGCTGGAGCGGATCCTCAGCGGCATGACGGATGCCTTCCGCAGAAATCTTGTGTATATCGCGGAGATCGTGGTCGTTCTGCTTGTGACGGGTGTGCTGAAGCAGCTGCCCTCCGAGGGAAAGGGTGCGGTGCAGATCGCCGCGTGGACAGGCTATATCGTGAGCTGCGGGATCGCCGTGA
>JAZRGP010000222.1:0-3195 GCA_045644225.1 Christensenellaceae bacterium
GCGATGATGGCATAGTCATCCTTTGTTGTGAATTTGATATTCGCCTTGACGCCTGCACGATCGAGGACACTCCGTGCATCGTGGTCGCTGTTTTCCAGCAGGGAGATAAAGGGCTGCTGCGCGATCGCTGCGGCGGGGATGCGCTCCAGCTGAGCAAGCTCGTGGTTTTTCGGCAGAACGGCGAGCAGCCTGTCCTCCGTCAGCGGGGTAAACTCGCAGCCCGCGATATTCGACGGCAGGGTTACAAAACCCATGTCGATCCTGTCCGCAGCAAGCCACTGCGCGATATCATGATAGTCGCCGCTCTCTAAGCCGAAATCGATATGCGGATGCTCCCGCTGAAATTCCTTGATCATGCTGGGCAGCCAATGTACCGCAACGCTCGTGAACGCACCGACGCGCACGCGCCCGACCTCCAGCCCGTGGATCGCATTTACGGAATCTTCATACCGCTCCATGGAATTGACGATGGAGAGGATCGCAGGCATCAGCCGCTCTCCGTCCGCAGTGGGACGCACACCTGCACGGCTGCGCACGATGAGCTTCAGCTTTGTCTCCGCCTCGAGTGCGTTTACCGCATGGCTGACTGCCGACTGCGTGCACCCGAGCGCCTCCGCGGCACGCGTAAAGCTGCCGAGCTCGATCACTTTTGCGAAAATAATATATTTGGATGCAACCATATAAAACAAGCTCCTTTTTTTGATGAAAAATTATGATGGTTTGCGCATAGTCATGAAATTATTTCATGTTAACATGAGTATAGCTGATTTTTTTTGCAAAATAAAGTATTTTCTCTTGCATTTTCAAAAAGCATTCACTATAATCAACGCAACTAATATGTATTTTGCTAATACATTGCATTAATTTTTTTCATGTAAAGCGCGTTTACATGAGATAAGGAGGAAATTATGGATTCCAATACCATCCAGATCCTGATTGCCATGGCTATCTATATGGCGATCGTAATCGCAATCGGCGTTATGTTCGCAAAAAGAGCGAATACAAACTCCGAAAGTTACTTCCTGGGCGGTCGTTCCCTCGGTCCGTGGGTAACCGCAATGAGCGCAGAAGCCTCCGACATGAGCGGCTGGCTGCTGATGGGTCTTCCCGGTGTTGCATACTGGTGCGGCATTGCCGACGCTGCATGGACAGCGATCGGTCTTGCGATCGGCACATACGTAAACTGGCTGATCGTCTCCAAGAGACTGCGCAGATACAGCATCAAGGCAGGCAACTCCATCACTCTGCCCGAATTCTTCTCCAACCGCTTCAAGGAAAACAAGAAGGTCATCATGACCATCGCGGCTCTGTTCATCCTCGTGTTCTTCACGGTTTATGCATCCAGCTGCCTCGTAACCTGCGGCAAGCTCTTCTCCACGCTCTTCGGCACATCCTATACATCCATGCTGATCGTCGGCGCGGTATTCGTTCTGCTCTATACGATCGTCGGCGGCTTCCTTGCAGAGAGTGCTTCTGACTTCATGCAGGCTATCGTAATGATCTTATCCCTGGTCGTTATCGTCATCGTCAGCGTTGCTACGGCAGGCGGTATGGATCAGGTTATCGCAAACGTCAAGGAATTCCCCGGATTCCTCGAAATGTTCGGCATTGCTTCTCCCACGATCGAGAACGGCGTTCAGGCTGTCGCAAACGGCAAGCCCGTATTCGGCGAAGCAGGCAAATACGGCTTCCTGACAGTTGTTTCCACAATGGCATGGGGCCTCGGTTACTTCGGCATGCCGCAGGTTCTCCTGCGCTTTATGGCGATCCGCAAGGAAAGCGAACTTCCGCGCTCCCGCCGTATCGCAATGATCTGGGTCGTTATCTCCCTTGCTGTTGCGATCTTCATCGGCGTTGTCGGCAGAGCTCTTTATCCGACGACTCTCGCTACCGCAGGCGACGCAGAGAGCGTATTCATCCTGCTCTCCACAAACCTGCTGCCCGCATTCCTCGCAGGCTTCGTTATGGCAGGCATCCTCGCTGCTACGATCAGCTCTTCCGACTCTTATCTGCTGATCGCCGCATCCTCTTTCTCCAAGAATATCTATCAGGGTATCTTCAAGAAGAATGCTACGGATAAGCAGGTCATGACGATGTCCCGTATCGCACTTCTCGTGATCACGATCATCGCTACGATCATCGCTCTCGACGAAGACAGCGTCATCTTCACGATCGTATCCTTCGCATGGGCAGGCTTCGGCGCAACATTCGGTCCGCTGGTGCTCTTCTCCCTGTTCTGGAAGCGCATGAACCGCGCAGGCGCGATCGCAGGTATGGTCGGCGGCGGTCTGATGGTATTCTTCTGGAAGCTCGTCATCCGTCCTCTCGGCGGTGTGCTCAATATCTACGAACTTCTGCCCGCGTTCATCTTCTCGTCTATCCTGATCGTCGTTGTCTCTCTGCTCACGGCGGCTCCCTCCAAGGAGATCGAAAAGGAATTCGACGAGGTCAAGGCAGGCATCTGATCTGCTGCATCATTACAACAACAAAAAACCATCGCACGGAACTGCGATGGTTTTTCTTTTTTTCCTCAGCCCAATAAATCGGCAAGAGTGCCGAAGGGCATTACTTATCGCAATACAAAAGAGAACTCACATAAGCGAGTTCTCTTTTTACTTCAGCCCCTATAAACCGACAAGAAGTGCCGATTTTGGGGTTTTATCGGGAGCAAAGCGCGGAGGCGTACTTCACGTACGCCGCACAAGCTTTGTCGATCCGAAAAACCCGAAGGGCGGTGCTTATCGTCGGTTTTACTTGATGTACTCGATGCCGCCCATGTAGGGAACAAGTGCTGTCGGGATCTTGATGCTGCCGTCGGGCTGCTGATAGTTTTCCATGATCGCTGCGACTGTTCTGCCGACTGCGAGACCGGAGCCGTTGAGTGTATGAACGAGCTCTGTCTTGCCGTTCTTGTTCTTGAAGCGGATGTTCGCACGGCGAGCCTGGAAGTCCTCGAAGTTGGAGCAAGAGGAGATCTCAACGTATCTGTTGTAGCTGGGCATCCATACTTCGATATCGTATGTCTTTGCAGAAGAGAAGCCGACGTCGCCGGAGCAAAGTGTTACGACACGGTAGGGCAGTTCAAGCTTCTGCAGAACCTTTTCTGCATCAGCTGTGAGCTTTTCAAGTTCATCATAAGATGTTTCGGGATCAACAAACTTAACGAGTTCGACCTTGTTGAACTGATGTACGCGG
>JAZRGP010000223.1:0-1020 GCA_045644225.1 Christensenellaceae bacterium
TCCATGATGCCCCTGTTCGCCATGGACTCCACCGTATGCATGGGTGCATCCATCGGCATGGCTCACGGCTTCACCACTGTCCGTCCTGAGAATGCGCAGAAGACCGTCGCAGTGATCGGCGACAGCACGTTCATGCACTCCGGCATCACGGGTCTTGTAAACATGGCATATAACGAGTCCAACGCGACTGTTATTATCGTAGACAACTCCATCACAGGTATGACGGGTCATCAGCAGAACCCCACAACAGGCTTTAACCTGAAGGGCGTTCCCTGCACGAAGATCGATCTCGAATCTCTCTGCAAGGCAGTCGGCATCCGCCGCGTCCGCGTAGTGGATCCCTATGATCTCGCACAGTGCGACGCAGCGCTCAAGGAAGAACTCGCTGCTCCCGAACCCTCCGTCATCATCTCCAGACGCCCCTGCGCTCTGCTGAAGTACGTCAAGCACAACAAGCCCATGGTCGTTGAAGCAGATAAATGCGTCGGCTGCAAGATGTGCATGAAGATCGGCTGCCCCGCGATCAGCATGGAAAACGGCAAGGCAAAGATCGACAATACGCTCTGCACGGGCTGCGGTGTATGCGCACAGCTCTGCAAAAAAGGCGCGCTCAAGGCTGCTGAGGAGGTATAATTTATGAAAACGAAAAACATCATGATCGTCGGCGTAGGCGGACAGGGAAGTCTCCTCGCATCCAAGCTCCTCGGCAGAATGCTGCTGACAAAGGGCTATGACATCAAGGTATCCGAGGTTCACGGTATGAGCCAGCGCGGCGGCAGCGTCGTGACATATGTTCGCTTTGGCGAAAAGGTATATTCTCCCATTATCGACAAGGGTGAGGCAGATTTCATCGTATCCTTCGAATTGCTGGAAGCAGCTCGCTGGACGGAATATCTCAAGCCCGATGGCAAGCTCATCACAAACACACAGCAGATCAACCCCATGCCCGTTATCATCGGCGCTGCGGAATATCCCGCAGACCTCGCTGAGAAGATGAAGGCAGCAGGGATCGACGTGGAT
>JAZRGP010000224.1:0-3435 GCA_045644225.1 Christensenellaceae bacterium
AACGACATGGCTACGATCCGACTTATCATGAACCTGCCCCCGCAGGTACAGTACATCGTCAAGGGTCTTGTACTCCTCATGGCAGTATGGCTCGACGTTGCATCCAAGAAGAACAGATCCAAGTAATATTCAGACAGGAAAAAGCACCGTATCTATGGTGCTTTTTCTGCAAATTTTAAGAATCAGGAGAATAAGATCATGATGAATCCTAAAACGATCAATAACGATAAGCTCGTCCTCGGCGAAGGTCCTTTCTGGGATGCTGAGAACAAGGCTCTCTGGCTGATCGACGGCCTTTCCGAAAACGGCAAGGGTGACGATCTTTACCGCATCGATATGACAACTCAGGAAGTGAAATCCTGGCATATCGGCAAGCACATCGGCTGCGCGATCCCGAACGGAGAAGGCAAGGTCCTCCTCAACCTGCAGGACGGTATCTGGCTCTTCGACCCCGAAACAGAGCAGATGGAAGAACTCTCCGATCTCGAAAGAGAGATCGATAACAACCGCTTAAACGACGGTAAGTGCGACAGCACGGGCAGACATTGGTTCGGCAGTATGTCCATGACGGCAAACCAGCCTGAGAGAGAATTCGAGATCACGGGCAGCTTCTACAAGATGGAAGCAGACGGCACGACGAAGAAATTCTTCGACGGCGTAGGTATCTCCAACGGTATCGCATGGAACGCAGATGAAACGAGAATGTACTATGTCGATACAACACCGCAGGCAGTTTATGCATTCGACTTTGACGTTGAAAAGGGCGAGATCACAAACCGCACAAAGATCATCGATATCGACATCTCCGAAGGTTCTCCCGACGGTATGTGCATCGACGCAGAAGGCATGATCTGGGTCGCTCACTTCGGCGGCTGGAAGGTTTCCCGCTGGAACCCCGAAACAGGCGAAAGACTCGGCGAGATCAAGCTCCCCTGCGCGCAGGTTACCTGCCCGACATTCGGCGGCGATGACCTCGACGAACTGTATATCACGACCGCATCCATCGGTCTTACAGAAGAACAGCATAAGGAACAGCCCCTCGCAGGCTATACATTCGTTGTGAAACCCGGCGTAAAGGGCGTGCTCCCCAATAAGTTTGTTGGAAAGAAGTGATTTTTATGAAAGCATTGGTAAAATTCGGCAAAGGCCGTGAAGGAATGGAGATCCGCGAGGTACCCGTTCCGCAGCCCAAAGAAGGCGAAGTTCTTTTAAAGGTAGAAGCAGTCGGCATCTGCGGTTCGGATATCCACGCGATGTATGACGAGCGCAAGGTCAAGATCCCCGTGATCCTCGGTCATGAATTCGTAGGCTCCGTTGTTGAGACATGCGGTGACTGCGGCGATATCAAGATCGGCGACTGGGTAACGGGCATTCCTGCGGCATATAACTGCGGCAAGTGCAAATACTGCGAAAAGGGCGAGGTCACGATCTGTCCCACGCACGAATCCGTCGGTGTTATGAGAGACGGCGGCATGGCGGAATACATGGTATACCCCGCAGCATACTGCCAGAAGGTCGCAGAAGATCTCACGATCGATGAAAAGCAGGCTTATGCAGCTGCAGAAGCACTTGCATGCACGGTCCGCGGTGTATATGAACGCATCACGGTAAACCCCGGCGATATCGCTGTTGTCAGCGGCCCCGGTACGATCGGTCTCTTTACAGTTCAGGCACTGAAGAGCAAGGGCGCGTATGTTATCGTCAGCGGTCTCCCCGCAGACCGCCACAGACTCGATAAGGCGCTCGAGATCGGTGCAGATAAGGCTGTTGAAAGCTATGAAGAACTCCTCGCTGCGATCCACGAAAAGGATCCCGAAGGTGCTGATATCGCTTGCGAAGCAGCAGGCGTAGGTCCCTCTCTCAATACCTGCCTCAAGGTCGTCAAGACCCATGGCACGATCCTGCAGCTCGGTATGTACGGCGGCGAGATCAAGTGCGATATGAACCAGGTATTCGCGAAGGAACTCTTCATTGCAGGCTCCAACTCCACGGCTACTGCAACATGGGATACAACGATCGAACTTCTTAACAGCAAGAAGGTCGACCTCAACCCCGTCATCAGCCTGAAGCTCCCGCTGGATAAATGGGAAGAAGGATTCGATGCAACGATCAACAAAACAGCATTCAAGGTACTGCTGATTCCGTGAGGTTAAAAAATATGCTTGAGATGTTTTCTTTAAAAGGAAAAAACGCTATCGTTACGGGTGCCGCGAGAAAATCCGGTCTCTGCTACGGTATGGCAAAGGCGCTCCACGACGCAGGTGCAACGGTAATGCTCTGGGACGTATCTCCCGCAGTGCATGAACTTTGCGCAGAGCTCGGCGGCGCAGACGCAGGTTATTACTCCATTCAGGGCGACCTGAGAGACCTCGCAGATATGCGCGCAAAGATGGCACAGGCTGTCGAAATGCTTGGCGGCAGGGTAGATATCCTGCTCAACGGCGCAGGTCTGCAGCATCGCTGCGACGCGATCGATTTCCCTGCGGAAAAATGGGCGCTGATCCTCGATGTAAACCTGAGTGCGGTGTTCTATCTCTCTCAGCTTGCTGCGGAATATATGATCCCTGCAGGCGGCGGCAAGATCATCAACATCGCATCCATGACGTCTTTCTCGGGCAGCAGACGCATCCCTGCGTATACCGCAAGTAAGGGCGGCGTAATGCAGCTTACAAAGGCGCTCTCCAACGAATGGGCAGATAAGGGCATCTGCGTTAATGCGATCGCTCCCGGCTATATGGAAACAGAGCTTACCGCGAACATGATCCATACAGAGCAGGGTCAGCAGCATACGCTGCGCATCCCGATGCATCGCTGGGGCAAACCCGAGGACCTTGCAGGCGCGACGGTATTCCTTGCTTCTGCGGCATCGGACTATATCAGCGGCGCGATCATCCCCGTTGATGGCGGCTATCTCGGCGCATAAAATAGGTTTTTCCTCCCTAAAGGGAGACTACTGTAATCACCACCATAATAAGAAGAAGGGAAAGCACTGAGGATATCCTCCGTGCTTTTTCCCTGCATAAAAAAAGGATGTCAGGTGACATCCTTTTTTGCGTATTATTTCTTGTAGATCTCGATCATCTTTTTGTAGTAATCGTAAGGCACTTTGCCGTCGCCGAGTTCTCGGGGATTCTTGATGCCCTTGCGGTATTCCGCATGGTAGTCAGAGCCGCCGGAGACGAACTTCACGCGGCAAGCATAGTCGCGATAGACTGCGCCTGCGATCTCGTTGACGGAGAGGCTGCCCTTGTAACTTGTCTTATTGTAGGGGTAGTCTACTTCGATGCCGTCGAGACCTGCCTCGAGGAGCATTTCGATATATGCTTCTCTCGTCATGACCGTGCCGTCTTCTCTCGTTACTTCTTCATCGATGAGGTAGGGATGTGCGAGGATCGCAACGCCGCCTGCTTCGTGGATCAGCTCGATGGACTTTAC
>JAZRGP010000225.1:0-4345 GCA_045644225.1 Christensenellaceae bacterium
AGTAGTGCTGAACCTGTACCGCAGCGTCAGAACAAAGGCGCTCGCCGTTGTGAAATACGTTGATACGGAAGGCAACGGACTTCAGGAAGATACAGTATTCGAAGCGGTATACGTTGGCGATGAATATGACGCAAGCTCCGCTGAGGATTGCGACCTCATCGTCAAGGACGGTGTGGAATACGAATTCGTAAGCGACAACGGCACAGCATACGTCGGCACGATGCCCGAGGGCGGTGTCGAGATCGTCAGAACGTATAAAGCGATCCCGACCTATCAGGTAGATTACGAATACGAAGGCACGGTTCCCGAAGGCGCTCCCGATGCGGATGCATATGACGCAAGCGACATCAAGGCAGGCACCGCAGTGACCGTAGCGGCGGAACCCACGCTTGAGGGTTACGTATTCTCTGGATGGACAGTCGTCGATGCAGATGTCACGGTTACAGACGGCTCCTTCACGATGCCCGAAAAGAACGTGCAGATCGTCGGCAGCTGGGAGAAGCTGAATGGTTATAAAGTTCAGGTGAACTATTTCACTTCCACAAACGGCGGTGAATACGTTAAGGATAATTCCGAACCCATCGAGCTCGTCGCAGAGACACTCGTTACGGACGACAGCGTAGAAGTTGACTTCTCCGCAGCGCTTACATGGAACGGAAACACATATGGCGAACCTGCTCTCGCGGAAGGCAGTGCGGAGGCAACGATCGAAGGCAATGCGCTGACGATCGTTCCTGCGGACCCGACCGCTGAAGTAGTGCTGAATCTGTACCGCAGCGTCAGAACAAAGGCGCTCGCCGTTGTGAAATACGTTGATACGGAAGGCAACGCACTTCAGGAAGATACAGTATTCGAAGCGGTATACGTTGGCGATGAATATGACGCAAGCCCTGCTGAGGATTGCGTAAGCATCACAAAGGATGGCACGGAATACGAATTCGTAAGCGATAACAACATAGCATACAGAGGCACGATGCCTGAGGCAGGTGTTGTGATCGTCAGAACGTATGATGTGAAGGAAGTGGACGATCCCGAGGATGATCCCACCGACGATCCCACAGATGATCCCGAAGACGACCCCGAGGATGACCCCGAAGACGATCCCGAAGACGATCCCGAAGAAGATGACTCCGAATCGGGCAATATCGACGGCTCGGATATACCCGGAATGAACGCTCCCGGCAGCGGCAATCCCGGAGAGGACGATCCCACCGATGATCCTGCTGATGATCCCGAGGACGATAAGGACCCGAACGATCCCGACATGGGCGACGAAGGTCTGGGCATCTGGCCGATCATCCTTCTTGCGGCGGCAGCCCTGCTGATCATTTTCGGCAGAAAACTCAAACGTGTAAAATAACTCGCATTAAAAAAGGCAGAACGTGATGAGCGCTCTGCCTTTTATATAATGAAGGGAATAAAAAAACACCGCATGAGCGGTGTTTTTTCGTGAACCATCGGAGATGGGATCAGATCTTGTTGTTGCAGCCGAGAACGTTTACGATCTTGTGCTTGACCATGTCCTTGATCGCCTGACGAGCGGGCTTGAGGTACTGACGGGGGTCGAAGTGATCGGGATGTTCAGCAAAGTACTTACGAACTGTTGCTGTCATAGCAAGACGGAGGTCGGAGTCGATGTTGATCTTGCAGACGGACATGGAAGCAGCCTTGCGGAGCATGTCTTCGGGAACGCCGATCGCATCGGGCATGTTGCCGCCGTAGTTATTGATGATATCAACGAATTCGGGGATAACGCTGGATGCACCGTGGAGAACGATGGGGAATTCGGGCAGGAGCTCGGAAACCTTTTCGAGGATGTCGAAGCGGAGCTGCGGCTTTGTGCCGGGCTTGAACTTATATGCGCCGTGGCTTGTACCGATCGCGATCGCGAGGGAGTCAACGCCTGTTCTTGTTACGAAATCCTGAACCTGAGCGGGGTCTGTGTAGCTGCCTTCGCCTTCAGCGACCTGAACTTCGTCTTCAACGCCTTCCAGACGGCCGAGTTCGCCTTCTACGACTACGCCGTGGTCGTGAGCGTATTCTACTACTCTCTTTGTGAGAGCAACGTTTTCTTCATAGGGCAGGTGGCTGCCGTCGATCATAACGGATGTGAAACCGCCGTCGATGCAGCTCTTGCATGTTTCGAAGGAATCGCCGTGGTCGAGGTGCAGGCAGATGGGCAGGTCTGTTTCGATGATCGCTGCTTCTACGAGCTTTGTGAGGTATGTGTGGTTAGCGTATGCTCTTGCACCCTTGGAAACCTGAAGGATGAGGGGAGCATTTTCTTCCTTAGCAGCTTCTGTAATACCCTGGATGATCTCCATGTTGTTTACGTTGAAAGCGCCGATCGCATAACCGCCGTGGTATGCTTTTTTAAAGAGTTCTGTAGATGTTACTAAAGGCATGGTATTTCCTCCAATAAAAAATTTGTTGCTTAGGTAATATTCATTTCTTAACTTATATTTTATATTATTTCACGGTTTCGTCAAGTGTTTCTGCGGGTGGTATTTGAAAAGCTGCAGGATTCGTATAAATCACAAAAAATTTACTCTTTTTTTGCAGAAATATGAAGTTTTCGGTGGTGAAGAAGGCTTGTTCATGGTATAATAAAGCCGATAAGCACGTCGGAAAAGCGGATATACAGGCTTTTCTGCTTGTTTTTGTGTATTTTGATCATTATTTCTGAGGAGTTTATATTTGAAGACGAGAACATTACGTATCATTTTTGCATTGATCCTTGCGCTGGGTATTGTCTTTTCCGCGATCCCCGCTCATGCAGCGGCTTCCGTGGATCCCGCGCAGACCGAAGCTGTCGCAAATGCCAGCATGCTTGTCGACCTGACAACGGGCTCTGTGCTTTATGCGAGTGAGAATGCCTCCCTGCAGATCAAGCCTGCCAGCACGACCAAGATCCTCACGGCGGCGGTCGTCGTCGATAACTGCAACCTCGACGATGTTGTCACCTGCGGTCCCGAAGTCGTGGAAGCCGGCAGTAAGCTGGGTCTTGTCGAAGGCGAGGAGATCACCGTGCGCGACCTGCTCTATGGCATGATGCTCGTTTCGGGCAACGACTGCGCAAAGGTGCTTGCGGTCCATGCAGGCGGCAGCATCGAAGGCTTTGCCGAGATGATGAACGCAAAGGCGCAGGAGATCGGCATGACAAACAGCCATTTCGTCAACCCGAACGGGCTTGATGCAGATGAACATTACGTTACCTGCGAAGACATGGCAAAGCTGATCATCTATGTTTACAATAACTATCCCTTCGTCAACCAGCTCGCAGGCGCAAAGAGCCATACCTTCCCCGCGAACAACAAGCGCGGCGAAGCCTATGAAAAGTTCTCCACGAACAAGCTGCTCTATAAGGCGGACAAGGATGCCGTAGACGAAACATATCAGTATACAACGGGCTATAAGACAGGCTCCACTCCTCTGGCAGGCGGCTGCGTCGTCGCGACTGCGGAGAAGAACGATACCAAGCTCGCGGCGCTGATCTACGGTGTTTCCGAGGAAACTGCAGACCATAACCGCTGGAACGTCGGTGAATACCTCTTTGAATACGGCTTTGAAAACTTCGTTACCAGAGATATTTCTGCGCTGGCTTTCGGACAGACAGTATCCGTTTCCGTAAACAATGCGATCCTGCCCGATAAGAGCAAGGGCATGGCAGAGATCAAGGGTACGCTGGATGTTCCCGAGGGAACTATCATTACGCTGGATAAGGCAGATGCCGAAGGCGGCGAACTGCAGATCGACTTCGCACCGACGAACGGCATGCTCGAGGCTCCCGTTTACGAAGGCGACATCGTCGGCAAGGCAACGCTCCGCTACGGTGAATCCGTTGTATATGAATGCGATGTAAAGGCTGCGGAAAGCGCGCTCAGCACGATCGAAGAAATGGAACTTGAAAATCCCGTCAGCGAGATCGAGATCGTAGAAGTCGATCCCGAACAGCCCGTTGAGCTCACTAAGGAAGACATGAGCTCCCTCTGGTGGCTGCTGCTGATCCCCGTAGCTGCGGTGATCCTGCTCGTACTGTTTATGGTCCTCAAGAACCGCAAGCGCAGCGGTCTCGGATATATCACAAAGCGTGAGCGTGCGCAGGCGCCTGCTCCCCGCAGCAGATATTCCTCTTCCTCCGCTCCGCGCAGAGCGGCAGATCCGCGCAGCAAGTATGCCGCTGCGAATTCGGGAAAATACTCTTCGGCAAGACGCCGCCGCAGATAAAATTGATGATAAGCACGGTTCTTTCGACCGTTAATAAAAAAAGATCCCTCCGTTTCGGCGGGTGTCCGTAAAACAGATAAATCCGACCTGTGGTTACGATCAAGTCGGATCGGAGCCA
>JAZRGP010000226.1:0-4201 GCA_045644225.1 Christensenellaceae bacterium
GGTGATGCCGGGCATGAGGGACGTATCCACGACGGATCTCAGGCTTCTGCCGATGAGGCGCTGGATCTCGATGCTGCGGGAGTCGCTCTTCTGGCGTTCGCGGCTCTTTCTCGTGATGGTGGAGCCGGGGAGCATGGAATATTCTGCCGTGAGCCAGCCTTTGCCGCTGTCCTGAAGGAAGGGCGGCACGCTCTTCTGTACCGTTGCGGTGCAGAGGACGCGGGTTCTGCCTGTTTCGATGAGGCAGGAGCCTGCTGCATTGGGCATGAAGTTCGGGATTATGTTGAGCGGACGCGGCTGGTCAGCTGTTCGTTTATCGTTACGGGTCATATGAAACCTCCTTTATGATCTGATTCAATTATAATATCAAGGAGGTACGGATGCAAGGAATCATTTGAGGAGGAAGTTTTCAAGACGTGAAAAAACAGCCGCATTGCGGCTGCATGAGATCAATCCGAAATCACATTAAAAACGGTCACGGGCTTTTCCTGCGCAATATATTCCACGCCGTCCACGCTGATCACCGTGCGGTTCACGCCTTCCAGCTGGCGGCAGGTCGCGTCGATCGCGGCGAGCAGTGCGGTCTCCTCCGCGGGCAGTGCGGATACTCCGTAAAACTCACCCGAAAAATCCAGAGAAAGCGTCCCGTCTGTCAGTACTGCGGAATTGAGCCTTGTTCCCGCGGGAAAGAGCGAGCTGAGCTCGGGATACTTCTCGGGGACGTTCATCATCGCTTTGATGAAGACCTCCGCGGAGGGATCGCTCGTCTCCTTGGTCACGGGTACGGTAAGTCCGTTCTTGCTGCGGAAAAACACCTGAAAAGCCTCGTGATCGCCGATGCTGTATGCGGGGTTCAGGCAGGCTTCGCTGATGGGCTGTGAGATATCCACAGTTCCGAATTTTTCCGAAAGACCGTTCACGGAGAAGCTTACGGAATCGATGCCGCCGCATGCGGTCAATGTGTTGACGACGGAGCATACGATCTGCTCTGCATCCATCTCTGCGGTCTCGCCTGTGATGGCTACCTTTGCAGTCCTGCCGTCCTGAGAGACTGTGAGCGCGGTGCCTGCAGGCATAACAGAGCGAAGTCCTGCGGCATCTGCGGAGAAGCTCTGCAGGCTGTTGAGGAGCTGCTGCGGGGTATCTTCGCTGAGGTCGGTCGTGACGTTTACGGGAATGAGGTGCGTTCCGTCTGTGCAGTATACGACGCCCGAGCGCGTGAGCGAGGCATCGACGGAAACGGGGATCTCCTCCTCGGGCATCGCCGAGCCGCAGCCTGCGAGCAACAGAGAGAGGAGCATCAGACAAAAAATGAGCAGAAATGGCTTTTTCATAAAGAGAAATCCCCCTGAAATCAAGTATTATTTACAAATATTTATATTTTCGAGGGCATCCTGTATATACATTTTTTGAAAAATATTGTAAAATATATTGTTAGATTGTTTAAGGAGATCATCCATGACACTGGACGGCATCACGTTAAATGCACTGGTCAGCGAACTTCAGATCCTGTGCGGCAGTAAAATTGAAAAGATCCATCAGCCCGAACGCGACGAGATCGTTCTGCTGCTGCATACCATGCAGGGCAAGAAGCGCCTTGTGCTTTCCGCGAACGGTGCGGAATGCCGCGTTCATCTGACGTCTGCGCAGAAGCCCAATCCCGATAAGGCGCCGAACTTCTGCATGCTGCTGAGAAAATACATCTCGGGCGGACGCATCACGGCGATCGGTCAGGTCGGTCTGGAGCGTATCGTCAATATCGACATCACCGCACGTGATGAGATCGGTGTGGAATGTGCGATGCGGCTCGTTGTGGAGATCATGGGCAAATACAGCAATATCATCCTCACGCGGGATGGCAAGGTCGTGGACAGTATCCACCGTGTTCCGCTGGATATGTCGAGTGTGCGTCAGGTGCTTCCGGGGATCCAGTATGCCCTGCCGCCGATGGAAAAATACGATCCGAGAGAACTCTCCGAGCGCAGCCTCGCGGATGTCGTAAGGAACGGCAGACTGATGCAGACGCTTCAGGGTATCTGCAAGGCATCCGAGCAGGAGATCTTCATGCGCAGATTCGGTGCGGAGCGCGTGGGCATGCTCTCCGAGGATCAGAGCATCAGGCTCGCTGCAGGTGTGAAGGAATTCCTCGAGGATATGCTGGAGAAAAAACGTCCCTGCATCCAGATGGAAAACGGTATGCCGTATTTTTATTCCGCGGGGCCGTATGTCATGCAGCCGGAGGAAAACAGAAAGTATTTCGAGACCATGAACGAGGCGGTGGATGCCTTTTATACCATGCAGCAGGATGCACGTCTGCTGGAAAGCCGCCGCAACAATGTCCGCAAACTGCTGAAAAAGCACATCGTGCGCATCGGTAAAAAGCTCGCGATGCAGACGGATGCCCTCGCAGGGAAGGATCGCTGCGAAAAGCTCCGCATATACGGTGAGCTCGTATCCGCGAATCTTTATCAGATCAGCAGAGGCGCGAAAGAAGCGAAGGTCTACAACTATTATACAAACGAAGAGATCGTGATCCCGCTTAACAGTGCGATCTCGCCTTCTGCGAATGCCGAAGCTTATTTCAAGAAAGCGAACAAGCTGAAGACCGCGGCATCCCTCGCGAAAGAACGCTATGAGGAGTTTTCGCAGGAGCTGGAATATCTGGAATCTCTGGATTATGCGCTGGAGGCTGCGGAGAGCCTGCAGGACGTCGAGGAAGTCCGTCTGGATATGGTGAAATACGGATACCTTTCTCAGCCTGCGGATAAAAAGAAGCTCCGCCGTACAGACCCGCTGGAGAGCCCGATGCATTTTGTTACGAGCGACGGTTTTCAGGTATTCGCAGGGCGCAACAACCGCCAGAACGATGCGCTTACCTTCCGTGCTGCGGATGCGGAGGATATCTGGTTCCATGCAAAGAACGCGCCGGGCTCGCATGTCATCCTCTTCCTGGAAGGCAAGGAACCCACGGATACCGCGATCGAGGAATGCGCGAAGATCGCCGCTGCTCACAGCAAGTCCCGCGGGGCAAAGGCAGAGGTGGATTATACAAAGGTCAAAAATGTCTGGAAGGCAAACGGTGCGAAGCCGGGTATGGTGCTCTTTAAGGCGCAGCATACCGTTGTCGTAGAGACTTAATGAGGAGAAATATATGGATAACAATTTTGAGAAAAGGGAAAGCGTGCGCCGCATTTCGGTCGACTCGGTGAATCGTCCGAGCAAATACGATGACCGAATGGTGAGCAGAACACCTCATATGAGTGATCGCAGTGCTCATCCTGCCCGCCGTAAAAAAAGAAGAGGAGGAATGCGCTTCGGATTCGCGCTGATCATCGATGCGGTCGCGATCGCGGCATTTCTGCTGACATTTGCGTATTTCCATCATGTCAACCCGATCTTCAGAGAGATCGATGAGCCGATCGCATTGCCCGCTCCCTCTCCGACTGCGGCTATCGTTTTGGAGGAAGCTCCCGTTGTGGAAGAGGCTCCCGTTGTGGAAGAAACTCCCGAAGTAAGTGCTGAACCCGCGGAACCGCAGCACAAATTTGAAGATAAATTTTCCGATGAGACCGTGCATACTGACAACCAGTACATCAATAAGAATGTAAATGTAACGGTGGAAACAGTCTCTGAGAACGGTGTAACATACCATGTTGCGGATATCTTCGTAAGAGATGTGCAGCAGCTGCAGGCGAACTTCGCAACGGATAACGGCTTCGGCTATACGAAGACGCACAATGCACTTATCTGGGATGCAGCGAAGAGAGTCAACGCATTCGTTGCGGTCAACGGTGACCAGTACGGTGCGCGTAAAGAAGGTGTTATCGTCAGAAACGGTGTGCTTTACCGCGATGAACTGTTTGAGGATGTCTGCGTGCTGAATAACGACGGTACGATGGTAACATACGGCGAAAGCGAATTCACCATGGATGCGATCGCGAACGGTGCATGGCAGGTATGGTCCTTCGGTCCCGAGCTTCTCGATGAAAACGGAAACCCCATGACCGAGTTCAATACGACTGTCGGCAAGGCAAATCCGCGTACGGCGATCGGCATGGTCGAACCGCTGCACTATGTTCTCGTTACTGTAGATGGCAGAGGCGAATCCGCAGGTCTCAGCATGACGGACCTTTCCGCACTGATGAAGCAGCTCGGCTGCACGGCAGCGTATAACCTCGATGGCGGTGCTACGGCAGCTGTG
>JAZRGP010000227.1:0-4415 GCA_045644225.1 Christensenellaceae bacterium
CTGCCTTCTCCAGCTTCTCCCGTGTGTTCCTTACGGCATCTTCCTGAATATCAAAAGCGAGAATTTTGCCTTCGCCCTGTAAAAGCTCGGCAATGCAGAGCGTGTCGCCGCCGTTGCCTGCGGTCGCGTCGATAACGGTCATCCCCTTGCGGATGTTTCCGCGGAGAAACTGATGAGAAAGAGAAAGTGCGTTGATGCCCATGATGTCTGTTTCCTTTGTTATATTGCTGATATCATTATACTTCCTTTATTTCCCCTTGTCTATGATGGTCGATGGGATTCTATGATAGTCGAGGGTATAGGAAAGCGCATCCGCGGGGTCGAAAGAAGAGAATATCACTACTTTTTTCAGGAAAACCACGGAGGAAACAAGCATAATGTTAAAATTTACAAGGTCAGAGCAGACCGCAGATGTATCGCTCGAGACGATCCCGATTGATAAGATCCGCCCGAATCCCTATCAGCCGCGGCGGTATTTCTCCGAGGAGGCGATCAGCGAGCTTGCGGGGTCGATCCGCTCGGTCGGTCTGCTGCAGCCGATCAGCGTGCGGAGATCGCATAACGGAACCTATGAACTGATCGCGGGAGAGCGCAGACTGCGTGCATGCAAGTCGCTCGGGTATACGGAGATCCGAGCGCTGGTGCAGAACGACATGGTGGATCAGCAGAGCGCCATGCTTGCGATGATCGAGAATCTGCAGCGGGAGAACCTGCACTTTTTGGAGGAAGCGGAGGGATATCAGAACCTGATCCGCGAGCATGGGATCACGCAGGAGGAACTCGCGAAAAAGCTCAGCAAAAACCAGTCTACCATCGCGAATAAGCTCCGTATCCTGCGGCTTCCTCCGCAGATCAAGCAGAAGATCCTGCGGAATGCGCTGACCGAGCGGCATGCCCGAGCGTTACTGCGCCTGCATAACGAAGATGCGCAGAACAGCCTGATCGACAGGATCGTTGCGGAGGGGCTTTCCGTAAAGGAGACGGAGGAGCTCGTCGAGCATGAGCTGACAAAGCTCTACGGAGAGGAGAAGGACATCGCGCCGAACCTCCTGCTGATGCGCTGCAATTATAAGATCTATCTCAACACACTGAAAAAGACGGTCACCAAGCTTGTTTCCATGGGCGCTCGCGCAGGGATCGAAACGCAGGATTGCGGCGATCATATGCTGATCAGCATAAAGCTTGCAAAATAAATAAGAAATAAAACAGACGGCTATATTATATAACCGTCTGTTTGCTTTTATAGATTGTATTGCTGAAGATCCCGCTTGGTAACGATGCGCTCAAGACCCTTGATAAAGGGCATCTTGGGCTTTGCGGTAAGGGATGTTCCGTCGAGGTATTCCAGCGGGTTGTTCTTGCCTACTGCGAAGTCGATGCGGTACTCCCAGAGTGCGGGATAAAGCGCTGCGTATTTTCTGTTCTTGCGGGAGCTGCCGTAGACATTGTCTCCCAGCACGGGCAGCTTCGCATGTGCCAGCTGCGCACAGATCTGCGCGGGATGGTCGGTCACCATGTCGATCTCCAGCAGGGAGAGGTGACCGTCTGTCTTCAGGAGCTTCGCACGCAGATATACGGGGATGCCGTCCTTGTCGGAATGCTCGAGGATCTGCACCTTGGAGAGCTTATCCTTTGCGAAGAGCTTGTTATGCAGCTCGATGCTGTCTGTCTTCGGAACGCCATGCACGATGCAGCGGTAATAGCGCTTGATGCGGCGCTGAGCGAGTGCCTCCGCGACATAGCGGAAGAGGATCTCGTCCTTGGCGATCAGCACGATGCCGCCGACGTTTGTCGCGATACCGTGGCAGAGATACGGCAGCGTATAGCTGTTGATATTGAATTCTCCCGTTTCCTTCATGTGCTCCGCAGCCAGCTCATAGAGCCCGGGCGAAAGCTCACCTTTCTGGGTATAGCAGGAGATATCCTGTTCCTTATTATATGCGATCAGATTTTCATCCTCGTAGATGATCTCAGAAGTTTCCGCAAAGGGCGTATCTTCGGTATAGATCTCGAGCATATCGCGCTTCACGAGCTTTTCTCTGGGTTTGACGGAAGCGGAATTCAGCCTGCCGCGGTCCTTCACAAGCTCTGCGGCCTGCTTGAGGTCGCCGTCTGTGAGCATCTCCGCGATCCATTCCTCCGCGGTCAATCCCTCCGCATCTGCGGGGATCTGCCATCTTTTCATTTATTCCTCCTCGTGGATGAAATCGACTTCGACGTACTTGGTCATTTCTCCGCGCCACTTTACCTGGATGCTGCCTGTCGGGCCCGAACGCTGCTTTGCGATGATGATACGGGACTTGGGTTCAGCGGCTTCTTCTCCGCCTTCCTGTCCGAAGTAATCGTCGCGGTGCAGGAAGAGTACGACGTCGGCGTCCTGTTCGATCGCACCCGATTCACGAAGGTCGGAGAGCTGCGGGATCTGGCTTTCGCGCTTATCGCCGACACGCTTGAGCTGCGAGAGTACGATAACGGGAACGGCCATCTCTCTCGCCATGATCTTCAGAGATCTCGTCAGCTGAGCGACTTCGAGCTGACGGTTTTCCGTGCGGTTGCCCATGGTCATGAGCTGCAGGTAGTCGATCACGACGAGACCGAGGTCGCCCTGCTCGCGCTTCAGGCGGCGGAGCTTCGCGAGGATCTCCGTCGGACCGATGGTCGGAGTATCGTCGATATAGATAGAGGATTCATCGAGCGGAACCATTGCATCCGCAAGGCTGAAGAATTCCTTTTCGGAGAGTGCGCCGATACGCGCCTTCTGGCTGTCGACCTGCGCCTTACCTGTAAGCAGTCTCGTAGCGAGCTGGTCGCGGCTCATTTCCAGAGAAAAGATCGCAACGGGGCGCTTCAGCACCGTGCCGACATGCTCGACGATGTTGAGCGCAAAGGATGTTTTACCCATACCTGTCTTACCCGCAACGACGATGAGCTGCATGGGCTGCAGACCGGAGAGGGTCTTATCCATAAGCGGGAAGCCCGTGGAGATACCGATCAGGCCGTCCTTGGATTTTGCTGCTTTGCTGATGGTCTCGAAGCTCTCGATCAGTGCCTGACGGATATGCTCGAGGGATCTGCTGCCGCGGTCATCCGCGATCTTGTAGATCACTTCACCTGCGTAGTTGAGGACATCGCGCGCAGGAGTATCCCCGCGGAAGCTCATTTCGATGATATCGCCGCATGCTTCGATGGTCTGGCGGAGCAGGCTCTTTTCGCGGATGATATCGATATAGACCTGCAGGTTTTTGACCGAGGGAACGCGCTGGGTGAGGTCAGTGAGATAAGTAAGCTCGTCAATAGAGAGCTTATCCTTCTGTTCAAGGCGCTCTGTTACCGTGACGAGGTCGACGGGCATGCTGATCGCGGTAAGATCGCGCATTGCTCGCCAGATCCTGCGGTTCATCGGTGCATAAAAATCCTGTTCTTTCAGCTTATCGACCGCCGCGATGACGCAGTCCTCCGAAAGCAGCATGGATCCGAGTACGGACTGTTCTGCTTCGAGGCTGTTGGGTGCGACTTTGCTGCCCTGCGGGATGGTGTTGTTATCGAGTTCAGGCATAGGTTTCTCCTCGAGCTCGTCTAAACGCTGCCCTTCCATATCGGAAGAATAGCATTTATCCAAGCTCTATGATTAGGTGGTTTAATGTCGGGATCGTCTGAATGCCGCCATTATATCGGCATTCAGATGAGTTTTTATTTTACGACGTTGATCTTTACGGGAACACTCACTTCTGCGAAGAGCTTGAGGTTGACTGTGTATTCGCCGAGTTCCTTGATGGGAGAGTTGATCGTGATCTTCTTCTTGTCGATCTTTGTGCCCATCTGCTTGTTGATCGCATCCGCAACTTCCTGAGATGTTACGGAGCCGAACAGACGCGTACCGTCGCCGCACTTGCCCTTGAGTTCAACAGTGACCTTCTTGAGCTTTTCGCCGAGAGCGATCGCTTCTTCCTTAGCGACCTGCGTTCTGTGTATCTGAGCGTTCTTTGCGATGGTTGCCGCATTGAGGTTCGAGGAGCTTGCCTCGACTGCCAGCTTCTTCGGGAAGAGGAAGTTGCGTGCATAGCCGTCGCTGACGGTTACGATATCGCCTTTTTTGCCTTTGCCTTTAACGTCTTCGTTAAGAATTACTTTCATTTTATTAAAACCTCCAAAATAGATATAGTAGCTTTATTGTTTGCCGGGCGGCATATTTCTGCCGTCACGGATGATCACATTGTAGCGCAGTTTAAAGAGCATTTCGAAGAATCCGAGCCACGGGAGCGCATTGAACGCAGCTGCGATCAGGGGAATAAAGATCGAGAGCAGGATGAGCCCTGCCTTGCTCTTGCTGCGCAGGCTGATGAACCAGTGGATGAGCGTAACTGCCTGCACGCAGAAGACCACGGAGCATGCGTTGATGAGGATGTTGCATGCGG
>JAZRGP010000228.1:0-1871 GCA_045644225.1 Christensenellaceae bacterium
GGAAAGCCTGCGCGCACGCATCCGCGAGCTTGGTCCGATCAACCCGAATGCGATCGAGGATTATGCGAGACTGTCCGAACGCTCGGGAGAACTCTCCGCACAGAGAGAAGACCTCGTCGGTGCGAAGGACGACCTCATCAAGGTCATCGACGAACTGATGGGCTCCATGCGCGAGACATTCGGCGAGCGATTCGAACTGCTGAATATGCACTTTAAGCGGATCTTCAGCGATCTCTTCGGCGGCGGCAGAGCAGAGCTCACCATCGGCGAAGGCGATATCCTGGAGGCAGGCATCGAGATCTCCGCAGAACCGCCGGGCAAGAAGCTGCAGCAGCTCTCTCTGCTCTCGGGCGGTGAACGCGCACTGACGGCGATCGCTCTGCTCTTCGCAATGATCAGCATCAATCCCTCTCCGCTGTGTCTCTTTGACGAAATCGACGCACCGCTCGATGAAGGCAATGCAAGACTCTTCGCGGAATATCTCCGCAAGATCGAAAGCACGCAGTTCCTGATGGTTACGCACAGAAAGTCCACCATGGCGATGTGCGACAGCCTCTATGGTGTGGCGATGGAGGAGAAGGGTGTTTCCAAGCTGGTATCCGTTAAACTGAAATAAGAATGAGGTGAAAATATGTCATTTTTCGATAAGATCAAAGCAGGAATGAGCAAGACGAGAACGAAGCTCAACAATGTTTTTGCAAATTTCCGCAGAGTGGATGAAGACCTGATGGAGGAACTCGAGGAAGCGCTCATCCTTTGCGATATGGGTGTGACCACGACGGAGAACGTCATGGAGGAACTCACCGAGCGCGTCAAGCTCAAGAACATCAAGGATGCTGACGAAGTAAAGGCAGAGCTCGTTGAGATCATTGCGGACCTCGTGCGTTACGAAGAACGCAAAGAGGAATTCCCGAAGGTGCTGCTCGTCGTTGGCGTAAACGGCGTCGGCAAGACGACTTCCATCGGCAAGATCGCAAACAATTATAAAAAAGAAGGCAAGAAGGTCCTGCTTGCTGCGGGAGATACTTTCCGTGCGGCAGCAGCAGATCAGCTGACAGTATGGGCGGAACGCGCAGGTGTACCCATCGTTAAATACGGCGAGGGTCATGACCCTGCGGCAGTCGTATACGATGCGCTGGATTCCGCAAAGGCAAAGAAGATGGACGTCGTGATCGTGGATACCGCGGGCAGACTCCACAACAAAAAGAACCTCATGAACGAACTTTCCAAGATCAGCCGCGTCATCGACAAGAGCTGGCCCGAGGCAGCGAGAGAGACGCTCATCGTCCTCGACGGCACAACGGGACAGAATGCCATCGCGCAGGCGAAGGAGTTCAAGCAGGCAGCGAACATCGACGGTATCGTACTCACAAAGCTCGACGGAACGGCAAAGGGCGGTGTGGTATGTGCGATCAAGGCAGAGCTGGGTCTGCCCGTGCGCTATATCGGCGTAGGTGAAGGCATCGATGACCTCCAGCCCTTCGAGCCCGAGGACTTCGCAAAGGCACTGATCGAATCCTAAAAAAGACCTTAAGACAGCCAAAAAACGGCTGTCTTTTTTGTTATAAATCTTGACTTGCTATATTTATGTATATATAATTTTTATTAAGCAATCATATTTATTAAAAAATAAATAAAAACGGCTTTTTCCGGTCGGTTCGATATCATTTTTTCAATATATAAAGGAAGGTGTATTTTATGAAAGTTAGAGCAAAAGTTTTAGCTGTAGTATTGGTTACGCTGCTGCTGACAGTGATGTTCATTCCCACTGCGGGTTTTGCATGGGGTGAATATGAAGTTGCGGACAGCGGTGAATGCGGCGATAATTTGACTTGGGAACTTCGTGAGATGGATTACTATCTCTCTGGATA
>JAZRGP010000229.1:0-9042 GCA_045644225.1 Christensenellaceae bacterium
AGCCATGCCGTGATCGCCAGCACGACGAGCGACACCGCATAAAACCCTCCCACAATGATCAGCGGCAGGAACATCATGAGATGTTCCCAGTTAAAGATGTGGCAGGTCGTGCAGCATTTGTTTTTCATGATCAGGCGGAAGGGACACCAGATCAGCACACAGATCAGATCGCACACATAGAAAAGCACCGAGATCATGAACATCCCCGCCTTTCCGATGATGCCGCAGAAATGCAGCACACCGAGGATCACCGTCAGCGCACCCCAGATCAGCATGACCTTATATGCCGCCTTCGTCATGGTCGTAATGTGCTTGTGCAGCGCCTTAGAGTTGAGCTTCTCGCGGATCGGACGGAAACGCGACGCAAAGAGCTTCTGCGAACCGAGCGCGATCGTGTGGAGTTCTTTCTGTACGGGGATCAGCTGAAATACCATGTCGATCACCCAGATCACCCACAGGAGATGAAACGGTGAGATCTTCTTAAAAAAGTTCATTCCGTCGAGAATATCGTAGCTCTCGGGGCGCACAAAGCATAATGCCGCACATATGATCAGTATTATGATGCGTCCGATCAGACGCACAACGTATTTTCTTCTCGTTACAGACATGTCGGATCCACCTGTTTCAGCATCGTATAAAGCATGTGGATGGGCAGCCCTACTACGTTAAAGTAGCAGCCGTCGATGCGTTCAACAAAGCGCGCCGCATGGCCCTGGATCCCGTATGCCCCTGCTTTATCCATGCTATCCTTCGTTTCAAGATAGCGTTCGATCTCCTCGTCTCCGAGCTTTGCAAAATACACGTCCGTACACTCCGCTTTTGCGACCGCTTTTCCGTCCGTGATCACGCATACGCCCGTATAGACCTGATGTGCTCTGCCGGAGAGCTTCCGCAGCATTTCCCGTGCATCGTCAATGTCACGCGGCTTGCCGAGCGGCTCTTCTCCGAGATATACCATGGTATCCGCTCCGATCACGACCGCATCGGGATACCGCTCCGCGACCCACTGTGCTTTTGTTTCCGCAAGCTTGCAGACCGTCTCGTGCGGATCGGCTTCTGTTATGTTTTCCTCCGCACCGCTCGGGATCACTTCGAATCCCCCGATCAGCTGACCGAGGAGCTCTCTCCTGCGCGGCGATGCAGATGCAAGAATTATTTTTTTCATCCGATTCATCCTATGTCGATTTATACGAAAAAATTATAGCCTCTCCCGCTTTTCCAGTCAAGAAAAACCGCTCATTCTCGCGATAACAGCGCATTTCTTTCCGATTGGTCTGATCATTTATATGCAATCGGTCTTACCAATTTATAAATTTTAGGTTAAACGACTTTGACCAATTTATAACAATTATTCATCGATAAATTGTGATGTTTTGCAACAAAGTCTATTGCAAAATAGAGAATACTGTGCTATACTTACAAATGTTTGATAAATATTTATCAAACTCAAAGCGACATGATCTTTCTGCATGAGAGAAAGACCAAAATATTCAAAATATTTTATTAAAAAAGAGGTTATTGTTATGCGTCAGTTTTATCTTCCCCCGCAGGTTCACAAGTTCGATACGTTTGCTGAATTCGTAAAAGAATTCAACGTTGGCGAAGGCGACCTTCTCTTCACAAACGAATTCCTCTATGAACCCTACATGAAGGCTCTTGATCTCAAGTGCGACGTTTACTTCCAGGAAAAGTACGGCCTGACAGAGCCCACAGATATTATGTACAACTCCATCCTTGCTGACATTCCCGAAGGCAAGTATAAGAGAATCGTTGCTGTAGGCGGCGGCTCCGTAGTAGATATGGCTAAGATCGTAGCTTGCAAGAGACCCGAAAACATCACAGATTTCTATCTCGGCGGCAAGCTCCCCGAAAAGTGCACAGAGCTCATCATCATCCCCACAACAGCTGGTACAGGCTCTGAAGTTACAAACATCTCCATGTGCTACCTCACAGAAACTCAGACAAAGAAAGGCTGCGCAAACGACCAGCTCTTCGCTGACCACGCAGTTCTCGTTCCCGAGTTCCTGAAGACTCTCCCCGCTAAGCCCTTCCTCTACAGCGCGATCGACGCTCTCATCCACGCTGTTGAATCCTACGTTGGCAGAAGAGCAACATCCTTCTCCAAGATGTTCGGTTACGAAGGTATCAAGTTCCTCATGAGAGGCTTCATGAAGATGGTCGAAGGCGGCATCGATGCTCGTATGGAATGCCTCGACGATTTCGCAGTAGGTTCCTGCTATGCTGGTATCGCATTCCTCAACGGCGGCTGCAACCTCGTTCATGCAATGAGCTTCCCTCTGGGCGGTATGTATAAGGTCGCTCACGGCGAATCCAACTACGAACTCTTCACAACATGCATGAAGTACTACAACGAACAGAACCCCACAGGCTCCATCACAGAGATCAACAAGGTTCTCGCTGACATCATGGGCTGCGAAGCTGATGGCAACGTTGTATACGACAAGCTCGAAGAACTCCTCTCCTCTCTCATCAAGGTTAAGCCCCTCAGAGAGTACGGCGTAACAGAAGCTACATGCCGTCAGATGGCTGAAACTTGCTGGGAACAGCAGCAGAGACTTCTCACAAACACTTATGTAGAAGTAGATACAGAAACGATCTACAACCTCTACATGAAGCTTCTGTAATCAGAAGAATTATATAGGTAAACAAAAAAACTGCGTATCACATGATACGCAGTTTTTTGTTGTCATTCGGGAACCGTCAGCCTGCAGACACATTCATAAATGCTGTGTTCCCGTTCCTCGTTTATAATGCGGAATCCGTATTTCATCACAAACACCCTCAGGATATAATCTTCTCCTCGTTCAAGCTCGGGATGATCGCTCTCAAAAAACAGCACTTCATCGCCATACCCTGCGACTTCCTGATCCAATTCCGCATCATAGACCGCGATATAACTCAGAACAGCTTCGTCGGAAAATTCCAGATCATTTAGATCCTCCAGTGAGATCTCAGGAAGAACGATCTCCTCGTCATGTTCCATCGCTTCCTGAAGCGTCCATGAATCCTCATATACTCCCTGCTGAATTTCCTCTATCCAGACAAGTCCTCCAGTGTTGTGTTCATAGAGCGGAATAGCTCCTTTTGCCGTCACTGCCGTCACGAGCGGCTCCTTGTTTTTGTCCCAAACCTCAACCGGCGTATATCCCTCGGGAACAATCAGTCGGATCCCGTATTCATATCCATCGTAATCAGTCTCACCCTCGTGCATTTCCGTACCGTTCTTAAATACTTCCAGCACAACATAATACGAGCCGCTTTCCAGCGTTTTCAGCTTTTCCCAGTTCATCGTTTCGCCGATGAGCTGAAATTTCTCGTTATATACTCTGATCTCTCTCGGTGTTGTGTTTTCCGCATAATTCACGGAAATATCTGTACTCAGCTGAACCTCAGGAAATTCCCCGCAAACCTCCTCCAGGCGATAGAATAAGCTCATTCCGTCGGAATACATCCAACCATCTTCCATCCACTCTCTTCCGCAAAACCAATATTCTGCAGGAACGATTCTATTTCCATTAGAGCAAACTGAAACGACTGGATTTTCATCAGAAACGGTCATTTTAAACGTGCAGGAATATTTCCAATATTCTCGCTTTCCGTCATATTCCTCTCCGTATTTCGTAACGTGCATCTCTGCAAAATAGCTGCCGCCCGCAAAGTCTTTCAGTGCTTCAGGATCCGTTGTATATGATGTCTCTCCGCTCTCCATATCGACAAGGATGATGCGGTCAAAGCGAACATTCTCCGCAAGCTTTACGGTAATATCCTCTGTGCTGAGCGCTTCGGGCGCCTTCCTGCGGACTTCCTCCTCGATCCAGCTCGACGATTCGCTTACCCAACCGTCCATCTCCTCATCCCAATTCTCCGATTCGTAGCAGTTTATTATCGGAAAGATCTCTTTTCCGTCGGAAACAACGGTAACCGCACCCGGGACCGTCAATTTGAATCCGCAATGATATCCGTTGTAACCCGTTTCTCCTTCGTGAACCTCTGTGTCATCCCGAAATACATGCGTCACAACGTAATATGTGCCGCTTCCGAGCGTTTTTAATTCTTCGGGAGTGTCCATCCGTGCGTGATCCTGAAGATCCTCATCAAATACACGGAAGTAGTCCTGTGCATTGATATCTTCTCCGTAACGAATGGAAAAATCTTCTGCCATCCGCACTTCAGGGAGCTTCGGGAAGATCCCTTCCATATCATCATAGATGCCCGATCCGTCTCCGAGCAGCCATCCGCCCGAACCGTCTTCATCTTCCTCCCAGAACATTCCGCAATACCAGTATTTCGGCGCAACGGTCTCCTCTCCATTTGAGGTCACGGTAACAAACGGATCCAAATCAGGCAGCTTCATTTGAAACACACAGCTGTAGCCTTTATAATCCGTCGCATCATCCTCGTGCTCTTCCACCACATAAGCATCGAAATAATATTCTCCGCCATTCAGTGCGGAAAGTTCGGATAGATCCCCCGTCCCCAGATGGCTTGCAATGTGATTCCCCGAGAGATCATACGCGCCGATCCCCCAGCACTCATACCCATCCGAAAACTCCATGACCATTCCCTCCTGCCATGTGACCACGGGGATCTGATCTTTCACCTCATCCAGACGTTCGTGAAACGAAACAAGGAATTCACCCGTTTCCGTTTTGGAAAGCTCTGTATAGACAGAAATTTTCTCTCTGCCCGCAGCGATCACTGCGATCGCCTCAGGATCCACCTGCGAGGATGCCTTTCCGCAGCCCGTAAATACAAGGAGCATGCACAGTATTGCGATCAATATCAGGAAATGCTTTTTCATACTCTTCCTCCCCTATATTTTTCCTCTCATTATTTAGACGAAAAAACATCCGAAAAAGTTCCCGAAAAATGAAAATTATTTAAAAATATATACAGAACAGTACAAATACCGCGATATGCAGGATAAACGCCAGCGGAACGAGCAGCTTAAACTTGATATGCTGCGTCTTGTGTCTGAATCCGAACATACCGATCAGCGCGCCGATGCTTCCGCCGATGAACGCAAAGAGAATGAGCGTTGCCTCGGGGATGCGCCATTTATTCTTTTTTGCCTTTGCCTTGTCGATCGCATAGAGCAGCAGCGTGATCAGATTGACCGCAAGCAGCGCGATAACTATAATTTTTCCAATGATACCCATATCCTTATCCCCTTTTGTTTTTTCTTTTATCCTATCATGCTTTGCACCGCACCGCAATCTCGGCAGTGTTTGCGCATAAAAAAAGAACTTTTTTTGCAAAAGTCCTTTTTATCGTTTTCAGTTGATCGCGATCATATATGCAAGGTCGCTGTATACCATACCGTGATGATGCGAGCACCATGTGTTCTCAAATACAACTCCTTCACCCTTGCGTGCTTTTCTTCCTGCATCGTTGTAGATGATATCGCCGTTTTCTGTGCCGATCGCCACGATCGCATGCGAGTCATCGCCATTGACGAAATAGCAGATCACACCTTCGGGATGACGCTCCAGCGCTTCGATGACCGCCGCTTCGTAGTTGCGTCCGGGATTCTTGATCATCGTCTTTCCGCTCTCGGAATCATAGCTCAGATAATGATCGGAGCCGTATCCGACTGCCGTGTCATACATCTTGTCATAGTATCCAAGCACTTTGCGGAAGTTCATGCCGCTGTTGTTGCCGTTTCTCTTGTAGGTATCCGCAGGGTCCGTATCGATCCCGCTGTTTTTCAGCAGCATCGCCATCGATGTCAGTACGCAAGCTTTTTTTCTTACCTCGCGGGTAAATTCCCATTCGGGATCGCCCTGATAATAATGCACCTTCGGGAAGCTCACTTCCTCTTCCTCGGGCTTCGCGATATCCACGAAAACCGAGCATTTGCTCAGTTCAAAATCACCGCGCATTGCGGTCGTGATGACTGCCTCACCGCGGCGAACCGCATAAACCGTTCCGTCTTCATCCACAGTTGCGACTGTCGGATCCGAGGATACATAGCATACGCCTTTTTCGCAGGTCGATGCGAGCTTATAGGACATACCGATGCCGATATAGATTTCCGATGCGGAGATATTCAGATCTGATGATTGTGCAAACGCCTGCGTGGGTATCATCATCGTCATCAAAGAAACAACAATACACACAAATACGGCGATTTGTTTAAATCTTTTCATAAAAACCTCAATTCGTGATTTGTTTTATCCTACCAAAAATCCGAGGTTTTGTCAAAAACAAAACGGCATAATTCTGTTAAGAAACTGTGAATTATGCCGTTTTTTCGCATTTTCAGCCGACCGCCTGGATCAGCGACAGGTGCTTATAGCTCATGTTGTGGCCTTTTTTGCACCATGTGTTGTTGAATGTCACGTTGTGACCCTTGTCATATACTCTGCCGGGGTCGCTGTAATAGATGTTCTCGCTGTCATATCCGATCGCAACGATGCCGTGCATGGAGTTGCCTTTGACGAAGTAACACATGACACCTTCGGGGTTTCTGTCGAGTGCCTCGCGGATCGCCTTGGTCGCATTTTTTTCGGGATCCTTTACATAGGTCCATCCCCATCTCTCGTCATAATCCGCAAGATACTTCGAGGATGCAGAGAGCGCGCAGACAAATTCTCTGTCATAATAGTCCAGCGCCTTATCGAATTCCATGCCTGCGTCATCGCCGTTTGCCGCATAGACCAGCTTCGGATTGACGTCCTCGCCGAGGTTCTTCAGCATCATCGAGAAGCAGCTGAGCACGCATGCATTTTTCTCCAGTCTGCTGGAGAATCCCCACGCATCATCACCCTGATGGAAATGCACATGGCGGACGCGTTTGCTCGTGAGCGTCTTGCTGTATGCACCGAAAACCTTTTCTCCGTTGACGAGCTTATATGCCTTTACCTTATATTCCAGCTTCGCACCGAACGTCGCGCTGTCATCGCTGTATTCGGTCTTCGATGAGTTCATGAGGCGTTTCCAAGTGCCGCCGTTTTCTCTTCTGTACAGATAGTATCCGTCAGCATCCTCGACTTTCTCCCATTTCAGCGGTATGATCACCGCTTCTTTGGGCAGCGCCTCCATAACAGGTGCCGCAGGCTGAGCCGTACCCGTGACCCCTGCGGTATTGCGCTTTCCGACGAGCGTCTCGCCGTTTACCGTAACATATCCCGCAGCGGTATAGGAATAAGTCTCTCCGCAGACGACAGTATCCGTATATTCCGTCGTACGGGTATATCCGATGTATTTCCAGCTTTCTTCCGCATTACTCCTGCGGTAAACTCTGTATCCGCGTGTCCCGGGAAGCTCGTCCCAGGATACGGTGATCTTATTCGAAGCGGTATTTTTAAGAACAAGTCCCGTCGGTGCCGCAAAGGACACAGTTACGGTTATTCCCGTCGTGTCGTATTTTCCGAGGATATCCGTTCCGTTTTCCTCTACCACACCGCGCACCGTGTAGATGTATTTCACACCGTGCTTTGCCGTTGTATCTCGATAAGTCAGCCCTTCGATATCCCTCGCGACGGTCGTCCAGCTTCCGCC
Organism: Christensenellaceae bacterium; assembly: GCA_045644225.1. Lineage (GTDB taxonomy): Bacteria > Bacillota > Clostridia > Christensenellales > Christensenellaceae > JAZRGP01. The sequence goes on from JAZRGP010000229.1 coordinate 7,525, forward strand.
CGAAGTCTTTCTCAGTACGTTGTACTTCTCCGCACCGTATACGGACTTCCATTTCACGTCCACAGTCTGATACCCGACGGATTTCGCGGATACCATCACAGGTGCGGCAAACACCGCCTTTATAGTGATCACTTCATTGCTCTTGCTCTGTATCACACCGCTCGGTGCGACCGCATTTGCCGAAACACTGTATTCATATTCCGTGTTTTCCACGGCAGTCTTGTCATAATAGTAAGTTTTTTCGGTATAACCGAGCTTTTCCCATTTGTCAGCGCCTTTTTTTCTTCTGCTGACGCAGTAATTATTCGCTTCGAGGGACGCATCCCACGTTACCTTTACCCTGCGGAAGCCATAAGAGGACGCAGCGACATTCTTAGGTGCGGGGAGTTCCGAGGAGCAGGATATCCCTGCGCGGTCCCAGTTGCCCCATGTCTTTTTCGTGCCGACGAGACTGTAGGGTTTGACCGTATATTCGTAAACCGTGCCGTCGGTCGCTTCTTTATCGACAAATCCGGGCGCGGTTACCATGCCGATGCGTGTCCAGGAGGATGTGCCTGCTTTTCTGCGGTAAACATAATATCCGTCCGCACCGACTGCCGCATTCCATTTGATCTCGATCGTCTCCAGCGCCGTATATTCCGCAGAAGTCAGTTCGGGTGCGGAAACTTTCGAGGTGATCGTCAGACCCGTCGTATCGTTGTATCCGAGCACTTTCCCCGATGCCGTCTTTGCATAGGGCTTTGCCGTGTAAATATATGTGTTTCCGTCCGTTGCATCCGTATCGGTATAGCAGGAGCGCGGAACATCCGCCATCCATGTCCAGCTCGTATCACCGCTCTTTTTGCGGAAAATACGGTATCCGTCCGCACCGTATACTGCCGCCCAGTCAAATTCCACCGTTTCAAAGTCCGTATATGTCAGAGTCAGCAGTTTGGGGGCAGCGATACGGGAATAGATCGACACGCCCTTTTCATCGTATGCTCCGAGGACCTTTTTGCCGCCTTCGATGCGATACGGCTGAACTCTGTAATAGAACGTCCTGGAATCCGTCACATTTTTATCCACGAAAGAATTTTCGGTAACATCCGCGATCTCCAGCCATTCTTTTGTATTTCCCATGCGGCGGATGACAAGATACCCATCCGCTCCGTCGACTGCATCCCAGCTGACTTTCACCTGTTCGAAATCCACGTATTTCAGTGTTACTTTTTCAGGTGCCGAGAGCTCGGATTCCGCCGCAAACGCAGGCACTGCCACCAGCATGATGAGTGTGATCAGAAGCACAGTCATTAAGATCCGTTTTACCATAAATTCCCCCAAATAATGTGATACGGTATTATATCACATTCGACAAAATAATACAATTCACAACAAGAAAAAAGCCCCCGATATCGGGGGTTTTTCTTATTTCAGCGGCGCCTGACAGCCGCGTGCGATCGCGTAATCACAGAGTTTTGTGAGCAGTTCGGGGTAAGGGATCCCTGCAGCTTCCCACAGCTGGGGATACCTGCTGTTGCT
>JAZRGP010000230.1:0-2979 GCA_045644225.1 Christensenellaceae bacterium
TTACATTTTTCTTTGACAGCAAGATCAGCGTACGGCACATGCCCGTTTCCAGCAAGCTGTTCATCGCTTGCCTCGGGCTGACCATCGCGAATGCGGCAACGGACCTCCTGACGGGGTATCTCCTTGCGGCAGAGAACATTCCGCTTTGGGTAAATATGCTCTCGAATACGTTGTACTTTATGATAAACATCATAACGACAACGCTCATCGCACTGTATTTTTTCACAAAGCTGCTGGAACATACGCATGCACGTCACTGCATGAAAAAAGCACGGATCGGGCTTACTGTATTGTTCTCGGTGTATACGATCGTGGTGATCGCGAACCTCTGGACGGGCTGGCTGTTTTATTTTCTGCCCGACGGAACATACTGCCGCGGTCCGCTCAATGCAATCGGCTATATCATCACCATAGCGCAGATGGTGCTCGTCATCATCTGTTATCTGCGTAATGTTGAGGCGGTCAACGGAGCGATGCGGCGCATGCTGAAGCTGAGCTTCCCCTCGATCGTTTTGTGCATCGTCGTGCAGCGGATCTATCCCGAGATCATGCTCAACAGCTTTATCATCGCGCTCGTCGATACGGTGCTCTTTCTTACCTTCCAGGGTCAGCGCCACGGGGTCCATTCCCTTACGCAGCTGAACGACCGCCACCGTTTCTTTACGGAAGTGGATTATCGCATCGCACAGAATGAGCCCTTCCAGATCTTCCTCATCAATATCAAAAATTTCGGTGCGGTCAATCAGAAATACGGCCATCTCTTCGGCGACGAGGTTCTGTATCAGTTCGCGTTTTCGCTGGAGAAGCTGCTGAAGGACAGCCTTTCCTTCCACATGAACGGCACGGTATTTTCCGTCATCCTGCGCTATACCTATCAGGATGTCGCGGAGAAACAGTGCGGCGAACTGCTGGATTTTCTGGAGCAGGGTGTCAGATATTCGGATCGGCAGATCGATATCGATTATGTCGTGGCGCACTATGTTGCCGACGGTCATGAGACTGCCGCGACGGAGCTTTTCGAGACGATCGAATACTCCGTGACCAAGGCTGCGGAGAAGAAGCAGCGCTATATCCGCTGCGGTCGTACGGATACCGAAGAGGTCAGCCGCAGGAGATACCTCCGCGACCGCCTGCGCACGATCGACCGCGAACACGGATACGAAGTATGGTATCAGCCGATACAGTGCCTTTCCACGGGAGATTTCTGTTCGATGGAGGCGCTGATCCGCCTGCGTGAACCCGACGGCAGCCTCGTGAGCCCCGGTGAATTCATCCCGCTTGCGGAACAGACGGGGCATATCCACCCGATCACATGGTTTGTGCTCGAAGAGGTCTGCGATCTGCTGAAGAACAATCCCGAGCTCGGGAACGTTGCGGTATCGGTCAATATGCCGATGGGTCAGCTGCTGGAGAAGGGCTTTGTTCCGCGATTTATGGGCATCGTGGATCAGGCGGGCATCGACCACCGCCGCATCTGCATCGAATTCACGGAGCGCGTGATCCTCGAGAATTTCCGTGAGATCCTGAGCATCATGCAAACGCTGACGCAGGAGAACTTCCGTTTTTATCTCGATGACTTCGGTGCGGGCTACTCGAATTTCAACTGCCTGCTGCAGCTTCCGTTCCGCGTGATCAAGCTGGATACCTGCCTTGTGCATTCCGGTGCGGATGGGCTGCCCGATTATACGATGATCCATACGATGACGAAGCTCCTCCACGGCATGGCGCTGACGGTTATTGCGGAAGGCGCGGAAACGCAGGAAGAGGTCCGCATTCTGACCGAGCAGGGCGTCGACCGCATTCAGGGTTATGCGCTTGCACGTCCGATGCCTGCGGATGCCCTGCTGGAATTTTATCGGGAAAACTCTGCGGAGTTATAACAAAAAAACTCGCCATGAACTGCTGTGGCGAGTTTTTTATTTATTCTTCCTGCTGGATCTTATCCCTGAGGCTCTGCATGCGGTCGTCGAGTGCGCTGATCTGATCGGCGCATTCTTTTAGCTCCTTTGCGATCGCTTCGGGATCGGTGATCTGCTTTTTGTATTTCATCTGATGCTCAAGGCTTGCCCAGAAGTCCATGGCGATCGTGCGGAACTGTACTTCCGCGCGGACGTAGCGCTTTTGATTGGAGAGGAAGATCGGGATCTCCAGAATGAGATGCAGGCTGCGGTAGCCGTTGGGTTTTGGGTTTTTGATATAGTCCTTGACCTCGATGACCTTGATATCGTCCTGCGTGCTGAGCATGATGGCGAGCTGATAGATCTCATCGGGGAAGGAGCAGACGACGCGCAGACCTGCGATGTCGTTCAGGTTCTTCTCGATGCTGTCTGCCGTAACGGGAAGCCCTTTGCGCTGCAGCTTTTCCAGAATGCTGAGCGGCTTTTTGATGCGGCTCTTGATGCTCTGGATGGGGTTTCTGTTGTGCGTCGCGGAGAACTCCGTATTGAGCACCTTCAGTTTGGTCTCCAGCTCATAAAGCGCGCACTGATAGTATACCATCAGCGACATGAAGGGGCGGATCTTTTCGGGGATGGAATCCGCGGGTGTATCGAGATTCAGCGAATGACGAATGGGAAAATCCGTTTCGGGCATGGCTTGCGGTCCTTTCTTTTTGGGGTATTATAATCGGGGAATCTGAACTTCCTGTGAAAAATCGGAAAGCGTCACAATTTGTTTACAGATCACACGAAATAATACGCAAGGTCCCATGCGGGGAAGTAGGGATAGTGGCGCATATAGATCTTATAATCGTCTCTCAGCTTAAATACTTCCATGGGCAGCGCAAAGAGATCTTCGCTGCGGTGGTAGCAGGAGATGAGCATCCTAGGTTTATGGCGGCGGATGGTCCCCGCGGCGCCGAGGATGGCATTCTGTTCCTGACCTTCGACGTCCATCTTGATATAGCTGACGCATTCACCGTTCATCAGGGAATCCACGCTCTCCATCTGCGTGATCCTGCCGCCTGCGCCGACTGCGGAG
>JAZRGP010000231.1:0-2667 GCA_045644225.1 Christensenellaceae bacterium
TGTTTGGCGGCAAAAATAGGAGGGAGTCGAACAGTCGGGCTGCGCGCGGAGCGATGAAGCAGACCGACTAGGCGTGATAGCAGGCGAAGCCTGCGGAGCGACTCCCCTCGGCTCTGCAAACTAAGAAAATAAAAAACAGTATCTCAGTCCAATTTGCGTTTCGTTGAAATTGGGGATTTACCCTCAAATTATACTGTGCTATTATAGGAATGTTGAAAAATATGTGGCAGAAGGCTTCTGCATCATAAGGAGTTTAACATGGAAAAAATCAAAATGGCTGTTCCGCTCGTAGAGATGGACGGCGACGAAATGACGAGAATTATCTGGAAAGAGATCAAGGACGAACTGCTGGCTCCGTTTATCGATCTGAATCTGGAATATTATGATCTTGGACTGAAGCATCGCGATGAAACCGGCGACAAGGTTACTTATGATGCCGCTCATGCGATTAAAAAATATGGCGTAGGCGTAAAGTGTGCGACGATCACACCCAACTCTCAGCGCGTTGAAGAATACGGCCTGAAAGAGATGTACAAGAGCCCGAACGGAACGATCAGGGCGATCCTCGACGGTACGGTATTCCGCACGCCTGTTCTCGCAAACGGGATCTCTCCGCTGGTACGCAACTGGAAGAAACCCATCACGGTAGCAAGACATGCATTCGGCGATGTTTACCGCGATACAGAGGCGATCGTGGACTCCGGCGCAAAGGCAACGCTTGTTTATGAACAGAACGGTGAGAAGACAGAGCTGCCCGTTTATGAATATCCCGAAGGCGGCGGTGTTCTGCTGGCGATGTATAACACACGTGCATCCATCTCTGCTTTTGCAAGAAGCTGCTTCAACTTTGCGCTTGATATGAAGCAGGATCTTTGGTTTGCAACGAAGGATACGATCTCCAAAAAATATGACCATACCTTCAAGGATATCTTTGCAGAGATCTTTGAAGCGGAATACCGCGAAAAGTTCGCTGCGGCAGGCATCGAATATTTCTATACACTGATCGACGACGCCGTAGCACGCGTAATGCGCAGTGAAGGCGGCTTTATTTGGGCGCTCAAGAACTATGACGGCGACGTTATGAGCGACATGATCGCGACGGCATTCGGCAGCCTTGCGATGATGACATCCGTTCTGGTTTCTCCCGAGGGCAACTATGAGTTCGAGGCGGCACACGGTACCGTTACCCGCCATTACTATAAGCATCTGAAGGGTGAAGAAACATCCACAAACTCCGTGGCAACGATCTTTGCATGGACAGGTGCGCTCAACAAGCGCGGCGAGCTTGATAACAATCAGGCACTCTGCGATTTCGCAAAGAAGCTGGAAAAAGCCTGCGTCGAGACCATCGAAAGCGGTGTAATGACGAAGGATCTGGCGCTGATCAGCGAGCTTGAGAACATCACAACAGTGAATACTCTGGATTTTATCAAGGCTGTCAGAGAACGCCTCACAGCGATGCTGTAAAAAAACAAAAACACGGTCGGGATCGGACCTGACCGTGTTTTTTTTGTTGCTGGAATTATTCCTCGCTCTCTGCAAAAAGGCTGATGCAAAGCTCTTTTGCCTTCTCGAGGCAGGCATAAGGGACGTAGAATCGGAAGCGTTCGTTGATGCTCCCGAACTTTGCGGTAAGTCCTGCGCCGAGCGCGCCCTGCTTATAAAAAGGAATATCATTCTGGCGGGGGACATCTTCAAGAACGCCGCTCCAGATATGGTCTTTTGTGATGAGCAGGCAGGGATCGTTCTCCTGCGGCTCGCGGACTCTTTTCCGTCCGCAGGAGGGACAGCGCGGTTCATCGAAGAGGATATAACAGTTGGGACAGTACATTGCAAAACTCCTTTAATATACGCACACCTGCACGGCGAGACGGCCTTTTCTCGTGGTCTTGAGCATGCCTTCGTAGCGAAAGCGACCGTATCCGCGGACGGAGATGATGCTTCCCTCGGGGACGGAGGCACCTGCGTTGGATGCGAGACGGGAATTGACATAGACGCGCTCTGCGGAAACGAGGTCCTTTGCAGCGGTCCTGCCGAGTTTATATACCGCGGCGATCAGTGCGTCGAGGCGCTCGGAGGCGACGTTGACGGAGATGGGTTCGGGCGGAAGGGAGAGCTTTTCGGGCGGGTCGCAGAGGCTCACGCGAACGGATGTATGCCGCACTGAGGTGAGGTTGCGGATGATGTAATCCGCGATGTTCTCCAGGCAGAAGAGATAGCCGACGTTATCGATGATGAGGATATCGCCGGTTGCCTTGCGGTCGAAGCCGAGGCTCATCAGCGCACCGAGGATATCGCGGTGGGAGAGCTGATCGGCAAACTTCTGCATTGCGGGGCTGATGCAGACGCAGCGGATGGGAGAGGGATAGGGATAGCCGATATCCTCCTCGCTGCCGAAGACTGCGATGCGGCGCTCTGCATTCTCATATCCGCCGCAGAGGGTGACCGGTACACCAAAACGCACGGAAAGCAGGGCATCCTGCTCAGCCATGCTGAGGAAATCGGTCTCTGTCCAGATGTTTTGCCGTTCGGCACGCTCTGCAAGCTCGGAGAAGCGGTTCTGCAGCTGACGGAAGTCTTCCATAGATCCTCCTATATCAGGATCCCGTTGCAGTGATCGACTTCGTGCTGGATGATCTGCGCGGAAAAGCCCGAGAATGTGCCTGT
>JAZRGP010000232.1:0-5918 GCA_045644225.1 Christensenellaceae bacterium
CGACTTACCTTCTTTTCACCCTCGCTCAGCATCTTCTGCGCTGTGAGGATGCGGATCTCGTTGATATAATCCACGACATTGACTCCTGTTTCCTTTTTAAAGATACGGGAGAGATAAGAAGCGGTATACCCGAAAGCCTCCGCGACGGTATCGAGACCGAGCGAACCCTCGCCATAATGGCGCTGGATATATTCGATTGCCTTTTTGGTGATCTCGGAGCATGCCGAGGTATCCAGCACGCAGAGAAAATCCGCAAAGATATGCTTGAGGCAGGTCTCGATGATCTCGCGGATATCCGAGAGGAACCGCGCATCGATGATGCTCTTGTTGATGGTATCGGGCATGATGCCGCTCTTCTGGAATGCCGCAGGGAACTTCATCGCCATCAGCTCTGCGATCGAGGTATACATGATCTTGATCGCGATGACGGAGATGCCGTGTTCTTCCCGAACGCAGCGATACAGCGCATCCAGCCGATCGATCAGCTTTGCCATGCTCGCATTGAAGATCTGTGCGTTGATCTCCTTTTTCAGCTCGTTGATATGCGCAGGAAGCTCATGCGTCGTGGGCAGATGATGATAGACTTTATGCTCGCCCGTAAAGAAGTTCCGCGCCGCCGCGGTCTCTGCCTGCAGGCGCAGTTCCCCCGCCTCGGAGGGATAGCCGAAATTGCTGAGCCCGACGAAGCATCCCTTGCCCGCAAGCTCTGCCGCGATCGCCTCCGCATCCGCTCGCATTGCCGCACCGTATGCATGGTCATGATGCACCGCGGTCGCAACAAGACCCTTCTGCCGCTCGAGCAGTTCCGTAAAATCTTCCTGACCGTCCGCAAGGATGCACAGCACGATCATACCCGAAGCCTCGTAGCTCTTGCCGCCCTTGCCCTCAAAGAGCAGGCGCTCCAGCTTGCTGTCGTGCGCTTCTTCGCGTGCGTTGTTCTTCTCGATCACTTTCGAGATCGCCTGCTGGATGATCTCTTCATTTATATCATATTTCAGCACATAGTCCATTGCGCCGAATACAAAAGCCTGCTTGACGTAACTGAAGTCCTGATGAGAACTCAGCACAATGGAATGGATCTCGGGGAAATTCAGCATGATCCATTTCAAAAGCTCGATCCCGTCCACCTTGGGCATGACGATGTCCGTAAAGACAAGATCGGGATGGAACTCCTCGATCGCAGCCTTTGCCGTCTCACCGTTATTCGCCTCGTGAACTGCATCGATGAGCGCCATATTTTCCAGCATGGAAACCAGCCCTTTTCTTACGAGCGGCTCATCATCAACGATCAATACTCTCATTACAGTCCTCCTGATATACGATCGCCGGGATCTCCATCGTGTCAGTCGTTCCCTGCCCTACTTCGCTCTGCACCTGCAGACCGTACTGCTGACCAAAATACATCCTGATACGCGCATTGACGTTGGATACGCCGATGCCCGCTGTTCCCGTCATCTTCTTTTTGCCGGAGAGCAGCTCCTCGACCTGCTCGGGATTCATTCCGCAGCCGTTGTCCGAAACGGTATAGAGGATCTTATCATCCTGCAGCGATACCCCGATCTTCAGCAGAGCCGTTCCCGAAGCCATATCCAGCCCATGGAAGATCGCATTCTCCACGAGCGGCTGCAGCATGAACTTAAGCGTGCGGTACTGCAGGCAGTTTTCGTCGATATCCAGCTCCACGGCAAAGCCGTCGTCGTAGCGGTAGCTCTGAACCGCGAGATAATCCCGCAGCTGACTGAGTTCCTCTTCCACAGAGATATACGTTACACCCACGCGGATGGTGGATTTAAACAGGTTGATCAGGGCAGTGACCGCGTTTTCCGTGCGTTCGTTTCCGTCCATATGTGCGCTCCACTTGATGGTATTGAGCGTATTATAGATGAAATGCGGGTTGATCTGCGCCTGCAGGATCTCGAACTCCTGACGCGTACGGATATCGTTGCTCTCGTTGATCTGATGGACGAGGTTGTTGATGGTATCCGTAAAGCTGTCGTACTCATCCTTCATCAGGAAGTTCGACGGCATGGGCGGCATGTTATGCTCTGTTCCGGGAACGCCGCGCTTGATATTCTCCGTCATAGCTGCCATGCCCTTGATGGGACGCGAGATGACCGCAGCGATCATATAAGAGAAGATGATCAGCAGCGCCGCCATGACGATGGTGAAGAGCGTGATCATGGCATTGTAGTTCGTGATCTCGCTGATAAGCTCTGTTTCGTTCGTGATGCTGACGAGCGTCCAGCCGATCTCGCTCAGCGGATAAGTCATCGCGAGATACTGCGTACCGTTGATGCTGAAACTCTCTTTGCCGCTGCTGAGATATTCCTCCGCGGCATCGGTGGTCTCTCTGTATCGGTCGCCTTTCTGCGTAATGATCTCGTTGTTTTCGTCCAGCAGAACAACACCCGTGATCTTCGCCTCGTTGATGCCGATGCGTTCATAGAACTCATCCGAGGAGAAGTTGATCTTCATCACGGCAAAGTCGCCATTCTGACCCTCCGCAATAACGGGAGCAACATAGGAGCAGATATTCGTCTCCTGCGTGACCGTCTGCTGATCGACGTGCGGCGCCATGAAAAAGCTTTCCTTGCTGCGCGCAATACGCTGATACCATTCCTCGTTTTCCGGGAAATGCGAACGGTCGACCGTGTCTGTATAGTTGACGTAATGCATCTCTCCCGAAGAGTGGTAGAGATAGACCGAGCTGATGGATTCATTGGAGATGATCGCCGTGCTGAGGTTTGTAAAGATCAGCTCCGCACTGTTGATATAATCGATCTCTTTCTCGAAGTCCTCTTCGCTCTTGTCGATCAGGCTGCAGAGAGATTTATCCGAAGCGATCTCGTTGACGATGCCCTGCAGGTCCTGACGGAGCTCCGCAAAGCCGTTTTCCGTTTCGGTCATTTTTTCATAGGCAGTCTCTCGCGCACCCGCACGATAGGTCGTCTCGAGGTTGTTCGTGACCATCACCCCGTAAACGACGATCGGCACAAGAAACACTGCGAAGAACAGCGCAAGCAGTTTATATTGAAATTTAATTTTTACAAAGCGCTGTTTTTTCATTCCTCAGTTCCTTGTGAAATACTCATAGTTGTTTTTGTCGATAACGAATACGCCCGTATTGACCTCCGAAGGCACACCCGTTACACCCGTGCGCTCCTTGTCCGCAACGACTGTTACGCCGGGGTTATTGTAATCATAGAGAATACGCATTGCATAATAGGGCATCAGCGCAGTCTGCTGCATGACAGTCGCGGTGATGACACCTTCCTCGATCTTCTTTAAAACATAGGAGCTTCTGTCCATGGAGATGATCTTGATCTTCCCCTCTTTGCCGAGCTCCTCGACAGCCGCAGCAGCCGCCGCTCCGCCGAAATAGTCCGTACACATGATGAGGTCGGTATCGGGATGATCCTGCAGTGCCTCGAGCGCCGCGTCATATGCGGTATCCGTGCTTGCGCCCGTTTCCACCAGCTTGATCACCTCTACGCGGGGGTATTTCTCGAAATATTTGAGCGCAGCCTGCGTTCTTTCCTGATGCAGCGCCATCTCGAGCTCTGTAAGGATGATGATCTTTCCGCTCGGACCCAGCTCACGGATCGCGATCTCCGCGCTGTATTCGCCTGCGTTCTCGCTGTCTGTGCCGACGAATGCGATGCGCTTGGAATCCTCGATATCACCGTCGATGGTCACGCAGGGAATGCCCGCCTCCCATGCGAGGTCGATCATCTCGCCGAGTTCATCGCTCGCACCGAATACCACGATACCGTCGACCTGCTGATCGATCGCATCGTTGAAGTGCTTTTTCATCGCTTCGATATCGTTTTCCATGGGCGCAAGGTATTCAAAATCCACGCCAAGCTCCTGACATGCCTTCGTGAATCCGATCCGATGGTCCGTGAAATACTCATAGGACGACATACAGGAGATCGCGACGTATTTTTCATCGCTTTTCGGCTGAGGCTTTTCCTCGACAGGCGCGGCCGTCGGCTGGATCTCCGTGGATTCCGGTTTTTCGGGAATGCAGGAAACAAGCAGGATCGAGCATATTATGATCAAAATTAGCAGGGGATAAATCAGTTTTTTCATAGAATACTCCTATTCTATTATAGTGTACCCACTTCTCCGATTCTGCACAATGAACTATTTTGCATTCATCGATGAACTATTTTTCAATCTCTTCGGCAGATAAAAACAGGCGCCATCAGCAGACAGCGCCCGTTTCGCGATATTCTTACAGCATAAATTTATTGTAGCAATAGTCGATGAAAAACTGCTTTGCCTCCTCGACATGCGCACGCGCACAGCGCTCTGCGATCTCGGGGTCTCCCGATTCGATCGCCGCGATGAGCTTATCGTGGCTGTTTTCCATTTTATTGAAAGGAACGCTGCCGAGATAGTCGATTCGGCTTAAGTTACTGATATTCAGGAACCACATCAGGCGGTCGCTCATGCTCGTCAGATATTTTTCCGCAAATCCGTTGCCTGCGAAGGTATTGATGCGGTTATGGAACTGCGAATCCAGCGCATTTGCAGCTTCGAGGTTGCGTGCCTCATGTGCCGCGATCGCCGTTGCGGCGAGGTCCTTCAGCTCCGTGATAAACTGCGCATCCGCCTTCTTCGCGGCAAGCCGCGCCGTCAGCCCTTCGAGGACACCGCGCACATCAAAGAAATCCCCGATCTCACCTGCGGAGATAGGACGGATAAACGTGCCGACATTTTTGACGCAGCAGACGAAACCGTCCTGCTCCAGCATGCGGATCGCCTCGCGAACAGGCGTACGGGAGATGCCGAATTTCTTCGCGAGTTCGTCCTCCGCGATGCGCTGATGCGCCTTATATTCATTGCGGATAATGTCCTGCTTGATCTGTTCATATATAATTGTAGAAGATTTGCCTGCCATTTTCCCCTCAGGTGTTGACATCCGTATTTCGATTGTATACAATCAAGATGCAACGTTATTTTTTATATTGTAGCATACTCGGAATCATCTATCAAGGAGTACGGAAAAATAATGAAAATACTCTGCTCAGACTTCGGAACATCTTCCGTAAAGACAGGCATCTATAACGAAAACCTCGATGAGCTCTGCTCCGCAAAGGCTTCCTACACCTATGATGTAAACGGCCTCGAAGCGCAGATCTCTCCCGATATCGTTTATGCCGCATTCCTGAAAACACTCCCCATGCTCGGCGATATGTTAAAGGAGATCGACGCAGTCGCGATCGATAACTTCTCTCCGTCGGTCATCGCGATGGACAAGGAAGGCGAAGCGCTCTTCCCCTGCATCATCCATCTCGACCGCAGAAGCTACAAGGAATCCCGCCAGGCGCTGAAGCTCGTCCCCAAAGAGGACTTCCTGCGCATCAACGGCAACCTGCCCTTCTCCGGCGGTATCTCCCTGACGAGCATCCTCTGGCTGCAGAACAACTATCCCGAGCTGATCGACAAGACCTATAAGATCGGTCACCTCAATACCTTTATCCTCAGAAAACTCACGGGGAAATTCCACATCGATCCCTCCAATGCGAGCTTCACGGGCCTCTACGAGACCTTCACGGGAGCGGGCTGGTCCGCGGATATCACCTCCGCGCTGGGCATCGATACGGGTCTCCTCCCTGATATCGTACCTTCGCTGAGCCTCATCGGCAGCATCACGGAAGAAGCTTCCCGCCAGACGGGCATCAAGGTCGGCACACCCGTTATCATGGGCTCCAACGACTCCGCAGCGGCAGCTTTCGGCGCAGGCGCAACAAACCCCGGCGACATCATGAACATCTCCGGCTCCAGCGAGATCATGACCATCACCACGCAGAATCCCGTTCCGCATCCGCGTCTCTACCTCAGAACATCCGTCGAGGCAGACAAATGGCTGTATCTCTCCATCACGGTCGGCGGCTTTGCACTGGAATGGT
>JAZRGP010000233.1:0-2452 GCA_045644225.1 Christensenellaceae bacterium
TGTTTTGTATTTTTCCCAACCTGTGGCAGGCGATCTTGCCTGCCCTTCCCATGCTTGATAAAAACTGATGTTTTTAACAATATTCTCTCATGCAAACAAGGGCTTCCAAATAAGGAAGCCTCTTGTTTTTTATATAAATATCGTTTATATTTATCGTATAAGCAGCGTTGGAGGGAGTCGCCCCATGGTCGATGGTCCTTGGTGACAATGAGTCACAGCGCTGCTTTTCCGTTATTCCTCTTGCGCGGCAGGAGGTTCTTGTTTTTTTATATATATGTAAGTTTATTTTGCTTACGAGACCGCGGTGTGGTATAATAATGAAACTAAATAAGGTTCGGTAAATAAGAAATGGATATTAAAGCAATCGTATTTGATTTGGACAGAACGCTCCTTACGAGCGATGAGATCATAACGGACAGGACAGTCGAGATCCTGAAGCAGGCACGCCGCAGCGGCGTGGAGCTCGTTATCTGTACGGGACGCTCGCAGACATCCGCAGGCTACGCGATCGAGCGGCTTGAGGAAGTTTCCTATATTATTTCGCATGCAGGCTGCGTCATCACGGACTGCAGAACGGGGCAGGAGGTCTACAGACGTTCTTTGCCGCGCTCCCTTGCTGCGGAGATCAGCGCATATGCGGATCAGTTTGATGAAGATGTTTTTGTAGAGGCGATGTCCTCGGCGACGTCCATCGTTTCCGAAGGGGATATCGTGCGTGCGGAGACGCTGCGCTTTTCCGAAAAATACATCGATCTCATCAAGCGCAATATCATCATTCCGCAGAATCTGACAGACTTTATCCGATACAATGATATCGTGGAGATCGATAAGTTCTTTATGTATGCAAGGACAGCGGAGCTTTCGGATCATCTTTATGAAGAATACTCCAAATGGGAAGGATGCACAACACTGATCCCGCTTCCGCGCGGAGTTGAGCTGATCCCCAACGGCGTGGACAAAGGCGTAGCGCTGAGAGAACTTGCAAAGATCATCGGAATCGGTCTTGAGAATATGATGGTAGCAGGCGACAGCGACAACGATAAGCATATGTTCCTGCCCGAAGTATTCAAGGTCGCGGTGGATAATGCCATTCCGTCGCTGAAGGAGCTCGCGGATCATATCGCGCCTTCCAATGACAACGACGGTGTTGCGGAAGCAGTAAGGAAATTTGTACTGAAAGAGGATGTATGATCTGGATCATCTGCGCCGTGATCGCGGCGGTCATTATCTGCATATTACTGATCCGATGGGATGATAAGCGCATCGTATGCTCGCGGCATGTGCTGGAGACGAACGGGGCGGAACTCCGCATCATTCATCTTTCCGATATCCACTCCTGCGATTTTACGGAACGGCTGTTAAGGCGGGTCTCTGCGAAAAAGCCCGATCTCATCATCGTTACGGGAGACCTCTGGGACCGCACAAAGCTGCGTATCCCCGAGATGACTGCGTTTATGGAGAAGCTTGCGGGTATCTGCGAAACAGTCTATATCCCCGGCAACCATGAGTTCCATGAGCCGCAGCACGAGCAGATCTTTCAGCAGCTTGCGGAGATGGGGATAAATGTTCTGCGTCACCGCATTATGGATCATAAAGGCATCAGCCTCCTCGGCATGGACGTGCTGAAATACGGTGCATTCAACGATGCGGAGCTGAAGCGGCTTTCCGCACGCGGAGGATACCGCATTGCTGCGGTGCATTTTCCGCAGTTTTATGAAGAAGTTTATTCGGAATACGATATCGACCTCGTGCTGTGCGGTCATGCACACGGAGGGCAGTTCCGTATTCCTTTTACAAAGATCGGATTATATTCTCCCGGTCTGGGAGTTTTTCCGAAATACAGCGAAGGGCTGCATGAGCGAAACGGTGTAAAGATGATCGTCAGCCGAGGCATCGGCAACAGCCGCTTTCCGTTCCGCCTGTTTAACCCGCCCGAGATGATCGTCATCGACCTCAGGAGCAAAAAAGCATGAACGTCGTTTCCGTAACAGAACTGAATGAATATATCAAGCGCAAGTTTGACAGCGACTTCATCCTGAAGAACATCTGTGTTGCGGGCGAGATCTCGAACTATGTTGCGCATTCTTCGGGTCATGCTTATTTTTCGCTGAAGGATAAGACAGGTGTGCTGAAGTGCATCATGTTCAAGGGATATAAGCAATATCTTGATTTTGTCCCGAAGAACGGTCTCTCCGTAACGGCGGTCGGCGATGTCAACGTGTTTGTGCGCGACGGTGTTTATCAGTTGTATGTCATGCGCATGATCCCCGAAGGCATCGGTGAGCTTTTCCAGAAATATGAGGAGCTGAAAAAGCGCCTTGCGGAAGAGGGACTCTTTGATGAACAGTTCAAGCTTCCTCTGCCGCCGTATCCCGAGCGCATCGGCGTCATTACGTCGGAAACGGGAGCGGTGCTGCATGATATCAGAAATGTGCTTTCCCGCAGATATCCG
>JAZRGP010000234.1:0-4335 GCA_045644225.1 Christensenellaceae bacterium
CCGTGCTCGGCACGCTCACCTTTGTCCTCGATATTATCAAAGGTGCGGTCGTGGCGCTGCTCTGCGAATATGTCCTGCGTCCCGCAGTCGGCGATACGAACGGTGTTCTGACAGTGCTCGGATGCTTTGCCGTGATCCTCGGCCACAGCTATCCGATCTACTATAAGTTCCGCGGAGGCAAGGGCGTATCCTCTACGCTCGGTGTATTCCTCGTGCTGATGACCACACCTACGCTCGGCGCAGTCATAGTGAGCTTTGCCACGATCGCGATCAGCGGCATGGTTTCCGTAGGCTCCATCCTCGGCATGATCATCTGCTCCGTGCTTTCCATCGTTCTGCCGAACAAGGATTTCGTTACCGTGACGGTCGTTGTCCTCGCCTGCTTTACGATCTTCCTGCATCGCGAGAACATCGTGCGCATCTTCAAAGGTACCGAACGAAAAATTACGTTTAAAAAACACTGAAATTTAAACCGCCGGATATGGCGGTTTTTTTGGAGGATAATATGGTTATTCATCAGTTTGTAATGGCTTATGAGGCTGAGCAGGACCGCCTGCGCGCATTGCTGCCCGAAAGTTTTGTTTCTCTCCGCCCTGTCCTCAGGATCAATGCAGAGATCATTGACGATACCACTGCATATCTCGAATTCAATACACCCGTCGAAGCATTCGGCAAGCGCGGATGGATCAATATCGCAAACTGGAGCAGCGATTCGTCGAATCTGAGTTTTGAAAAGAACGACCGCGGTTTTACATTCCGCCTGCCTTTTCTGTCGATCACGTTCTCTCCCGTCGGGATCATCGGCGGCTGCCCTGCCGAGAAAGACAATGAAGGCTGCTTCTTTCCCGAAGACAGTATGCGCTTCCGTCCTGCAGAGACCGTTACCGAAAACAAAGAGTTCTGCGACTGCAGCTTTTCATGGAGCTTTCATAAGGGCGATGCCTACGGAAAGAGCCTCGGAAAAACTTTACCCGCATTTCCTTCCGAACAGGTCAATTTCTATCCTCGACTTCCGCTGACCGCCGAGAACGCTGCTGCGATCCCATGCAGACAGGTGCTTGGTTCCTACAGCGTAAAGTTCCGCCGCAGCAATAAAAAATGATCCCGCTTGGGATCATTTTTTATTTGATTCATTCGTCCGTATGCTCTCTGCTTTCGGAGCGTTCAAGCTCCTCTGCCGCCGTTTTTTCGCATCGTTCGAGTATTTCTCCATCCTCACGATGCATCGCGCGAGAGAGTCTTCAGACGCGTTTGAGCATTATTCCAGCATAAACATGCCTGTATAGAGATTATAGTATCTGCCCTTCTGTTCGATCAGATCGTCGTGATCGCCGCGTTCGATGATCTCGCCGTTCTCCAGCACCATGATCGCATTGGAGTTACGTACCGTGGAAAGTCTGTGCGCGATAACAAATACCGTTCTGTCTTCCATCAGCTTATCCATGCCCTTTTCGATCAGTGCTTCCGTACGTGTATCGATGGAGCTTGTCGCTTCGTCAAGGATCAGTACGGGCGGATCCGCAACTGCCGCTCTCGCGATCGCAAGAAGCTGTCGCTGACCCTGCGAGAGGTTCGAGCCGTCTGCCGTCAGCATCGTGTCATAGCCTTCGGGCAGATGTTCGATAAAGTTATGCGCGTTTGCCATCTTTGCTGCTGCGTAGATCTCTTCATCCGTCGCATCCAGCTTGCCGTAACGGATATTTTCTCTGACAGTTCCCGTGAAGAGGTGCGTATCCTGAAGAACCATGCCGAGAGAACGTCTGAGATCGGCCTTTTTGATCCTGGCGATATCGATACCGTCGTAGGTGATCTCGCCTTCCTTGATGTCATAGAATCTGTTTACGAGGTTTGTGATCGTGGTCTTGCCTGCACCTGTCGAACCGACGAACGCGATCTTCTGACCGGGCTTTGCATAGAGCGATACGTTATGCAGTACTGTCTTGTTTTCAACGTATCCGAACGTAACATCATGGAAGCGAACATCGCCCTTTACTTCGATATATTCAGTACCGTTCTCCGTTGCGATCTTCCATGCCCATACGCCTGTTCTCTTTTCGGATTCTTCGAGACCCGCTTCCGTGCGCTTAGCATAGACGAGCGTAACATCGCCGTTATCCTCTTCGATCGGTTCATCAAGGAACGCAAAGATCCTTTCCGCACCTGCAAGTGCCATGAGAACCGTGTTGAACTGCTGCGAAAGCTGCGTGATCGGGTTCGTGAAGCTTCTCGTATACTGCAGGAAAACCGCCAGAGAACCGAGGTCCAGACCCGCACCGACGGAAAGCAAGCCGCCTGCGATCGCCGTTACCGCATAAAGCACATATCCGAGGTTGCCCATGATCGGCATGAGGATATTCGCAAATGTATGCGCCTTGTCTGCTGCGTCGCAGAGCTCATCGTTCAGCTTATCGAAATCTTCTTTCACCGCATCTTCGCGGCAGAATACCTTGACGACCTTCTGTCCTTCGATCATCTCTTCGATATAGCCGTTGACCTTGCCCATCGTCTGCTGCTGACGCATAAAGTTCTTGCCGCTCTTGCCGCCGATCTTGCCGACGACTGTAAACATGATCACGAGCATCAGTACAACGAGTACAACAAGCATCGGGCTCAGTGTGAGCATCATGATAAATACGCTCACGACCGTCAGCAGGGAGTTGAACATCTGCGGCAGGCTCATTGTGAGCATCTCACGCATCGTATCCGTATCGTTCGTGTAGAGCGACATGATCTCGCCGTGCGTGTGCGTATCGAAATATTGGATCGGAAGATTCTGCATATGGTTGAACATATCCGTTCTGATCCTCTTCAGCGTGGAGGAAGTCACGGTAACCATGATGCGGCTGTATGTATAGGAGCTGACCGTACCGATGATATAAATGCATCCCATCACGATCAGCATCGTGATAAATCCGGAAAGATCGGGATTTTCCTGACCGATCAGAGGAACGAGATAGTCATTGATGATCGGCTTTAAGAAATACGTGCCTGCTACGTTCGCGAGTGCGCTGATGATGATGCACACTGCAACGAGGATCAGTCGGAATTTATATTCCGCAAGATATCCGAAAACTCTGCCGATGGTCTTTTTCGTATCCTTCGGCTTTGCCATTTTTCTGTTTTTCGGCATAGGGCCCGCCATTATACTTCCGCTCCTTTCTTCTGAGATTCATATACTTCACGGTAGATCTCGTTATCCTTCAGCAGTGTTTCGTGCGTTCCGATCGCATCGATCCTGCCGTCATCCATAACGATGATCTTATCCGCATCCTTTACGGAGTCGATTCGCTGCGCGATGATGATCGCGGTCGTGCCGCGGAGCTGCTCACGGAATGCAGATCTGATCTTCGCATCCGTCGCCGTATCCACCGCGCTCGTGCTGTCATCGAGGATAATGATCTTCGGCTTCTTGACCAGCGCACGTGCGATGCAGAGTCGCTGCTTCTGTCCGCCGGATACGTTTACGCCGCCCTGACCAAGCTCTGTTTCATATCCTTCGGGGAAAGACATGATAAAGTCGTGTGCCTGCGCAGATCTTGCCGCTTCGATGATCTCTTCCTCGGTTGCATCTTCGTTGCCCCATTTCAGGTTTTCTTTGATCGTTCCCGAGAAAAGCACGTTCTTCTGCAGCACCATCGCTACTGCGTCGCGCAGATTGTGCAGCTTATATTCCTTTACATCACGTCCGCCTACGCATACACTGCCCTGCAGCACGTCATAGAGACGCGGGATCATCTGCACGAGCGTTGTCTTGGAGGAACCCGTTCCGCCGATGATGCCGACGATCTCGCCGGGCTCGATGCGGAAGCTGATGTCCTTCAGCACGATGTTCTTTTTGTTGCTTGCATAGCCGAAAGATACGTTTTTGAACTCAACAGAGCCTTCACTGACCTTGAGGTCTGCGTCGCATGTATCATCCGTGATGTCGATCTGTTCCGCAAGAACTTCGCTGATTCGGGATACGGAAGCACGCGCAAGAACGAGAGAGATCGTGATCATGGAGAGCATCATCAGCGACATGAGGATCTGAGCGATATAGTTGAAGAATACCATGAATTCGCCTTCGATCATTCTTCCCTGAATGATGTAATTTCCACCGAACCAGGATACCGCGATCATGCACGCATAGATCGAAAACATCATCAGCGGCATATTGTAAATAATGATCTTCTCAGCCTTGACCTGCGCAGCTCTCAGCATTTCGGAAGAGTCCGCAAACTTTTTCTTTTCAAAATCCTCTCTGACAAATGCCTTGACCACGCGGATCGCGATCAGGTCTTCCTGCACGGATGCATTCAGTCCGTCATACTTTTTCAGCATCTTCTGGAAAAGCGG
>JAZRGP010000235.1:0-2122 GCA_045644225.1 Christensenellaceae bacterium
TGAAAGATCAGCACACCTTCGCCCACAGGCAGATATACCGCTCCCTCGGCAAACTCGCCCGCAGGCTGTCCGTTCAGAAATATCATCATCGGCGCATCCGCCGTTATCTCCATCATCCTCAGCATTCTTAGCCTTTCCCCCAATCGAAAAAATGTTCTATTGCATGATATGCAAAAATAAGTATTACTATATCAATTTTTGTATGATAGGGGATTTATGGGAATACAAATGCGAAAGCGTGTCAATAATAGAATCAAACAAGTCGAAAGGATGTTTTTATAAGCAATGAACAACACTCGTTTACATCCTCGCGGCGGATGGAGCCCCGAGGAAACCGATATGCTCTTTCAGGAGATCGCAGCTGCCGAAGAAAACGGAAGCTCCATCAAGAGCGTCTTTGATAAAGTCGCTCAGGCGACCGGCAGAAAGCCGAACAGCATCAGAAACTATTATTACCTGAAGATCAAGGAAAACTCCGACCTTGCCCGCGTGAGTTTCGTGCCGTTTACCGATGATGAGGTGGATCAGCTGCTCCGAACCATGCTCCGCCTGCAGGCTGACGGCAGATCCGTCCGCGGGATCGCCATGGAGCTGGGCGGCGGGGATAAAAAGGCGATGCTGCGCTATCAGAATAAGTACCGCAGCGTCGACCGCACCGATCCGCAGCACGTCCGCGAGAACATGGCGGAGCAGAAGCAGGAAAGCGCCGCCTGCATCGATCCCTTCCGACGCAGGCACAGGAGCAGGGACCTCTCCGCGATCATCTCCGAGCTGCTGGAGAACCTTTCTCGGGCAGAGGTCGATCCCGAGCCGCTCTTCTCGGGGCTGCTGAGCCTCTCGCGGCTGAACGCACCCGAGGATCCCCGCACGGATCAGCTCATGCAGGAGCTATCCGCGGCAAGAAGAGAGAATATGGAGCTCCGCGAGCGCTGCGGCGCACTCAGCGCGGTCTGCCAGAGCTTTATCGAGAAAAACGGAGTCGAGCGCATCGCAGGGATGAACGACTACGTCGCAGAGATCCGTAGGATCATGGAATAAAAAAAGAACCTCGGTTTCGAGGTTCTTTTCTGTTATTATCAATATCCGTTCGGGAAAAGCTCAGCCATGCGGTCGTCCGAAAGCCCGAAGGTCGTTTGGATCTCTTTAACTGCGCCCGACCAGCGTGCGTCGATATTCGCTTTCATGCTGTCGATATCGCCCTGCCAGTCTTCCACGGAATCATGCGTATCCCAGCGGTCGATCTGTGCGGGCATTTCCGTACGGATCTCGTCCGCCATCGCATCGATGATCGCATGGAAGCGTTCGGGACGGAGCGTTGTATTCAGCAGTTCCGCATAGCGCTCAATAAACTGTTTGCGCCAGTTCATGTTCGCATAGATCGCACGCATCATGCGGTTGTTGAAGCCGTTGCCCGTACCGTGACCGTCGTTGGTCATCATCGCCTGCAGGTAGTTTTTATTGTTTACAAAAGCAGCATGGTCGGTATCGAAAAGCATCCATTCCCATTTTCCGTCGCCGGCGCAATATTTTCTCTTGTTGCCCGAGTCAGGGTTGGTAATGAATACCTCGATCGCGATCCAGTCATAGAGGCTGTACATATTCACGCGGCTTTCAACATACTGCTGAGCATCCAGCTGCGTCATATCGTTGTTGCGCACATAAGTAACAATGTCTTTCCACTCGTCGGAGCTGCCTGCCCTCGCCTGGAAGTCTGCTTTGACAACATTGATATCTTCCTTTGCCACACCGGGATTGCGCGTCGCAACATAATCCGCATCCTGCTTTTCGCGCAGGTTATAGAGTCCCCAGTATTCGCCGTTGATATAGACCGCGCAGGAGCGGTAATCCATGATCGCAACATTGGTATCTTTGCAGACCTGCGTGATCATGGCATCCTTGATCTTGGTTTCGTCCCAGTCCTGACCGCTCTGGCGGAGGACGAGGTTATAGAACGTTGTATACTCATGATCACGGAAGAAGGGATAGGTTACGGATTTCTGCCCGTACTGACCGCGGAGCTTGATCGCGAAACTCTTCTGCGCAAGCTCTCTGGAGAACTGTCCGAAGATCTTGATGCCTGCATCGAAATCAACGCCCTTTGTTCCGTCTGCCTCGAACCATT
>JAZRGP010000236.1:0-5618 GCA_045644225.1 Christensenellaceae bacterium
GGAACGCCTGTCGCAAAAACTTATGACATTGGTTATGCTGCAAGGCAGGATCGAATTGCAGGAGGAAAGTGTTTCCGAACTGATCGAAGCTGTGAAAGTTTCTGCCGAAGCTACGCTGAAAGAGAAAAACATGGTGCTTATAACCGAATGCGACATGGATACACTGCCTATGGATATTGACCTCATGCGTTCTGCGCTGGTCAATCTCGTAGAAAACGCAAAGAGAGCCAGCGAGGACGGACAGACCATAATCCTTGCAGCCCATGATAACATTATTGAGGTTGCTGACCATGGTAAAGGCATCCCAAAAGAAGAAATTGCACGAATCACAGAACCCTTTTACATGGTAGACCGTTCCCGCAGTAAGTTATATGGCGGCAGCGGACTTGGCATGGCATTGGTACAAAGAATCATAGAAGCACACGATGCAAAGCTTGTTATAGAAAGCGAAGAAAATATAGGGACGACCATGCGGATTGTTTTCCCGAAAAGATGAGTTTTTCGGAAATCTGTGGTACGGGTGCGGAGTTTTTGCTGAAAATTACACACAGGGCGATATTGGGTGCAGCGTCACGCTGCAAATGATAATAAAATGATAATCGTTTCTTGACAACTTTTTTTGCGGACTATGCCATAATGCCCTTAACGAAAGAAAGGGGTACCTAAATGAAGAAAATATTTTTAATACTTCTCACCGCTATTATGATGCTGTTGGCTGTTGCTTGTCAGGCTACACCCGATGAAGTGGTCGTAGTACAGAAAGATACTGATCGTCTTATAGAGCAGGCGCAGGATGAGAATTCGGGTACGGGAGTTTCTGAACTGGAAGTACCGGAACAGCACTATACTTACTCTAAAACCGCAAGTGATGGCAGACTTGTTATCAATGTTGATGCACCAGTTAGTTTACCTGAAGCGGGCAAAATACCAACTGCTAAAGTAAGCGAAGGCGGTTTTTCGCAGGATCAGGTATATGGTTTCTTTAAGTATCTGTTCGGAGATGAAAAGGTGTATATTGACACAGATACAGGCAATACACCGCGGACAAAAAGCGAGCTTGAAGAACTTATTATTTCTTATAAAAAATACCTTGCAGAAGGAACCACCGATGAAAACTTGCTCTTAAATGCGGAAGAAACAGAAGAAGCCATTGCGCTGATGGAAAAAGAAATCCAAACAGTGCCTGAAACAATAGATAAATCCGGACCGGTGCTTACCGATGGAACACTATACTCTTCGGAAGTGGATATAAACGGAACGCCGTTGCCCGTTATGCACTTACAGGCGACTTCGGAAAACGCATCCATTTCCGTCACGATCCCCAAGGATAAACACGGCGCATGGGAAACCTATTTCTACTGGGGAAATATGCCCGATACTGAATATGCGCCTAACGAAGCAAGTGCTGTAAAGCTCGATGAAAATACTGCATCCGAAGCCACCAAAGGCAAGATCAATCTTTCTTTGGAAGATGCAAAAGCCTTTTGCGAGGGATTTTTTGCAGCAGGAAGTATAAATGATGTGGTGCTAAGCGAAGTTTATCTGTTGGATAATGGTTGGGACGAAGAGGATGGTAATTCGCACACAGCCGACACTTATACATATAAGCTGATCTATGTGCGTACAGTAAACGAAATGCCGACCTGTAATTTTTCATCTGTTATAGCCAACAGGGATGAAGCTTCCATACCGTGGGAATATGAAAAAATTATTATTTATGCGAATGATAGCGGATATAGCATTGATTGGATAGCTCATACCGAACTTGGAGAAATCATCAATGAAGATACGGGTGTAATGCCTTTTGAGAAAGCACAAATGTTATTCGAGAATATGATTGAGGTTGTTTATGCAGTAGAAAATGAAGACCAAACAACCAACATCAATATTGATTCCGTATCGTTAACGCTTGTTCGTATACGCGAACAAAACGGAGCGGCTAAGAGCGGTATTTATACACCTGCATGGGTGTTTAAGGGCTCGATTGCTCAAACATACGCCGATGGGTTTGAATCCTCAAAGGGTGTCGGTGAAAGCATACCGATATTAGTAATAAATGCTATTGACGGTAGCATTATCGATCTGGAAAAGGGTTACTAATAAAACTTTATACAAGAACTGAAGCACGGGAAAAACACCCGTGCTTCTCTGTTTGCTGGAATAATTACAATTTAATTACAACGACACGCTCTATGTATATGCGTGTTCTATGATAGAATAAATATGTATACCTCTATTTGAAGTTTCAGGAGGACAAAATGAATCGAATTCTCATTGTGGAAGATGACAAAAGCATATCCGACGCTGTTTCGCTTAATATGCAGTTTGTCGGTTATGAATATATGGTTTTTGACGATGGCAAAAAGGCGGCGGAACATCTTGCAGAAGATCACGCCTTTGACCTCGCGCTTTTGGACATCATGCTGCCCGGTATTGACGGTTTTGAGCTGTTCGGATATATGGAAAGATACAACATCCCCGTGATCTATATGACAGCAAAGACCGATTCCGCTTCAGAGATAAAAGGTCTTCGCGACGGTGCGGAGGATTATATCGTAAAACCCTTTGATATGCTTACGCTCATGGTTCGCATCGAAAAGGTGCTGAAACGCACGGGAAAGCTCAACACCATCTATCGCATCAAAGATGTTGAGATCAATAGCGAAAACAGAACCGTAACCAAGGGCGGTGAGATCGTAGACCTCCAGCCCCTTGAATTTGATGTGCTGCTCATGCTTGTCAAGCACAAAAATACGACTCTTTCCCGTGATCAGCTACTTTCGGAAATATGGGGCTATGACTATATCGGTGAGACACGCACCGTAGATATGAAAATATCTGTTTTGAGAAAGAAATTGGATATGGATGATGTGATTCGTACCATCCCCAAGCTGGGTTACAGATTGGAGGATCGCTGATATGAAACTTTGGCAAAAGATTTCGCTTATTTTTACCGCTGTTCTCGTTGTTATCGTCTTTGTCTGCTCGTCCATTCTTCTCATTCATTCCAAAAACAGCATATTGGAGCTGACCTACGATCAGGCAAAGGACAAGCAGAATAATCTTGCTGTGTCGTTCTCGGAAATGGTGTCCTATCATCTTGAAGAAAGTGACTCACAAGCTGCAAGGGATTCTCTTGTATTGTACTGCTTTTCCCGTTACGCGGACGCTTCTTCTGTGCTGATGAAAGATGGAGAAACCATCTATACGGGCGTTACCATTAACCCCGAGGACTACTTGCCCCTCGATAATTACGAAAGCACATACGCAAGAACGACCGTAGCGGAGATCCAGGACAGAAATATCTATATCGTGGGCAGTTTGGTCGGTATCGGAGATGACACCTATTCGGTATATGTGGTGGAGGATATTACGACGGTGTATAACAGCATCGCAAGCATGATCACCACCTTTATTCTCGTCAGCGTGATCTGCGTTGTTATCGGCGCAGTAATCACCGCACTTCTTATCCGCAGAAGCACACGCCCTGTCACGCAGCTTGCACAAGTTTCCGGGCGCATAGCAGATGGCGAATATTCCATGCGTGCAGAAGTTAAAACAAAAGACGAAATTGGAGAGCTTGCAGGCGACTTTAACCGCATGGCGGAGGCTGTGGAAAGCCATGTCGCGGAGCTTACCGAAAGAGCGGAACGCCAGCAGCTCTTTATCGGCGGCGTAACACACGAGTTCAAAACACCGCTTACCGCGCTGCTGCTCCACTCCCGTATGCTGCGCCGCGCATACATGACCGAAGAAGAAAAAGACAATTCTTTAGAGCATATCGAAAAGCAGACGGAATGGCTGGAACGGTTGGTTCAGAATCTACTGAAGCTCATTACGCAGGATAAAGAGATCGAAAAGGAATCGGTATCTGTATCCGAACTGTTTGAAGATGTAAAACAGACGGTATCCAAGAACTTTGCAGACAGAGGTGTATCGCTCGTTACTGTCTGCGGAAACGATAAACTTATTGCGAACAAAGATCTTATGCAGTCCCTGCTCGTCAACCTTGTAGATAATGCGGCAAAGTCATACGATCCGAATGTGGCGGGCGTTGTCATGCTGAAATCGTGGGGCAAGACGATAGAGATCGAAGATCACGGCCGCGGTATTCCGCAGGATGCGATCCCACGCATATTTGAGCCGTTTTATATGGTGGACAAATCGAGAAGCAAAAAATTCGGCGGCAGCGGTCTTGGCTTGGCGCTCGTAAAGATGATCGCAGATGCCCATGGTGCCGTGCTTCATGTTGAGAGCGAGGAAGGAAAAGGAACGACAATACGAGTGACACTTCCGTAATTACAAAATAATTACAACTCCATGATAGTTTTTGCAATGCTGCCTCCTGCATAATGGAGGCAGTAAATGTAAACGGAGGTTTTTAATGAAAAAAGCAATTGCATTGCTGCTCATACTGCTTTGTGTGTTCAGTATGGCAGCTTGTCAGAAAACGCCCGAAAGCCCTGTTGTGGTAGGTAAAGATAATGACAAAATGATCGAGACGGCAGGAAGCCTTGAGGACAAATCCCTTACGATTCGGGAACAGGTTTCTGCACCCGAATCGGTAAAAATGAATTTTAAGGATCAGTCGGGCAAGATAAAGTTTTCGGTTGATGCAGAGGTGATCGTGCCCGATGCGGAAGCTTCCAAGATCATCCGCGTAACTGCTCATGAGATCACACAGGAAGAAGTTGACCGCTGGACAGAAGTTCTTTTTGCGGATGAAACATTATATACTTTGGAATCCTTTGACCAGTTGACAAAGGGAAAAATCACCGAAGAATTACTGAAACTCAAAAAGCAACTGGCAGTACTTGGCGAATTTGAAGGTGAAACCGTAACAGCGGTTGAAATTCCTGCAAATGATGCTGACGGAGAATCGGAAGAAGCCACTGTTAAGGAATATACCAAGGCAGACCAGCTTCGCGAGGCTATTGCCGGATACGAAGAATTACTCAAAAGCGCACCGGAAACACCCGAGATGACAGAAACTACAAATAAGCTGCAGTCAGTTAATGATGCATCGGTTGTACAGTTTGCCGTTCCTGCCGATGATAATTCTGCTGTACGCGGGTTTTCTGCTGCAAATTGGGGGTATGCTCATCCCATCATTTATACAGACAGAGGAGAATCGCAGTTTGTAGGAAACAGCTATATTGTTTCACTGGAAGAAATGGATCTCCGTTACCGCCACAGCGTATACCATGCGCTGGATGCAGTGATCCTCACTGTGACAGTAGAACTGGAAGCAGGGGAGCAGGAAGCGATTCAGGCGGCAATGGATGACTTTATTACACGCCGCAAAACAAAGCAGCCACTGGAATTCCCAAGTGCAGGCAGTGTGTTCAAGCGTCCGGAAGGCTACTTTGCAGGTGCGCTTGTAGAGCAGTGCGGCCTGAAGGGCAAGACCATCGGCGGTGCTCAGGTCAGCGAAAAGCACGCAGGCTTTATTATTAACATTGGCGGCGCAACCTGCCAGGATGTGCTGGACCTGGTGGCATTTATTCAGAAAACGGTATTGGAAGAAACCGGCGTTGCACTGGAGTGTGAGATCCGACCTGTTTCCTGAGGAAGAATAAGAGGATGATAGTATGGAATTTGTAATTGTAACAGGTCTG
>JAZRGP010000237.1:0-2419 GCA_045644225.1 Christensenellaceae bacterium
TTGAAATCATCCACCATGCGCTCCGCCCCGATGGCCTTGAGTTCTCTGTCGCAGCAGCGCCCCGCAACCCCGGAGAGGATCTCTTCATAATGCGTGATGCGCTTCGCATCCAGTCTGCCATTCAGCAGATCCTTGATGATGCGATGGATCTGAAGGTCAGGATAGCGGCGGATGGGCGACGTGAAGTGCGAATATGCCTGAGATGCCAGACCGAAGTGTCCGCAGTTCACGGGAGTGTATCTTGCCTTTTTCATGGAACGCAGCATCAGCCTCTTGATGATCGCGCCTTCCTTTGCCTCCGCGGATTCATCAAGGACCTTCTGCAGCGCAGTTCCGTGCGGCGCAGCGGTGCCTTTCAGCACATATCCGAGGTTCCTCAGGAAAATCGCAAATTCGTGCATCTTCTGACTGTCGGGTCGCTCGTGCGTTCTGTAAAGGAAGGGCATATCCGCATAGAAAAACTGCTCTGCGACGGTATTGTTTGCCGCGATCATGAATTCCTCGATGAGCTTCTCCGCATCGCCGCGCTCTCTCAAGCCGATCTCCGTCGGGATGCCGTCTTCGCCGAGAATGATCTTTGCCTCGGGAATATCGAAGTCGATCGCACCCTGCGAAAAGCGCTTCTTTCGGAGCAGCTTTGCAAGGCGGTCCATCTCCCTTGCCTTTTCCGCAATATCCGCATATTCGGGCAGTTCTTCACCCGCAAGGATGCGGTTCACGTTCGTATATGTCATGCGGTGGCGCGTTCTGATCGCAGTCTCCGCAAGTCTTCCCGAGCGGATCGTTCCCGCGTGATCGATCTCCATAAAGCAGGAGAGCGTCAGCCGCGTTACGTTCTCGTTCAGCGAGCAGATGCCGTTGGAGAGCGCCTTCGGCAGCATGGGGATGACGCGATCGAGCAGATATACGCTCGTTCCACGCTTCAGCGCTTCTTTATCCAATGCACTTTTCTCCGTGACATAGTTCGTTACGTCCGCAATATGCACACCGAGGATATAGTTTCCGTTTTCCGCACGTTCCAGCGATACCGCATCGTCGAGGTCCTTTGCATCCTCACCGTCGATGGTAAAAATGCACTTATCAAAGAGCAGTTCCCTGCCCTCGAGCATCTCTTCCGTCGGCTCGCCATAGCTCTGCGCCTGCGCTTCCACGTCTTCGGGGAATTCCTGCACCAAGCCAAAGCTCCTTGCGACCGTCAGCACATCCACACCGGGATCATCGCGGAAACCGAGGATCTCCGTCACCTTGCCTTCAGGGAGTCTGCCGCCCGCAGCCGGACGAACAAGCTCGCAGACGACTTTCTGCCCATACTGCGCACCCATTGCCTGCTTCCGCGGAACATGGATCATTCCGATCGTTCTGTCGCTGCATACCACAACGGGCAGATCCTTTACGCGTTCGTAGGTTCCCGTCATGTAAAACGGCTCGCCAGATATGCGCACGATCCTGCCTGCAGAGCGGCGTTCGTTCATCTCCGTCAGGCGCACGATGACCGTCTGCCCGTTGAGCGCACCCTTGAGATCATTTTTCGCGACAAAGATGTCCTCGGGCTCGTGACGCACAAATCCGAATCCCTTCCGCGCGATCTCAAGCTTGCCTTTGACGAGTGAGAATGTCTCAGGCAGCCCGAAAAGCCCGTTGCGGTTTTTCACGATCTCGCATCGGTTCATCAGCCGTTCCAGCTCTGCCTTGACGAGCGGATTCACTTCCTCAAAGCCAAGCTGATGTGCGATCTCCGTTTCGCTGAGCTTTTCACCGTTTTCCAGTAACTGCAATATAAAAAGGTTCAAATGTTCCTCCTGAATATCTTTTTCGTTAGTATTGCCAATAACAATTAAAAAAGCGCCCCTTGCAGGGCGCGTAATAAGCTTTTTTGCTTACGCTGCGATTCTTGTAATAACTGCCAGCGCAACAGCGAGAACCATGAATACGATTGCGGCAATCTTAGTAAGTTTGGAAAGCATCGCATCGCGACCTCTTACCTTAGACTTGCTGCTGACGACATCGCCGCCACCGAATGCACTGCCCATGCCGCCCTTGCCAGCCTGGAGCATAACAGCTACTATAAGAAAAACTGCAAGAATGCAAAGAACTATTTTAATGATGATGTTAACAACTTCCATGATGAGCCTCCTCAGTTTACATAACGAAGTTATTATATCATGCACTTTTCAGCTTTGCAAGCTAATTTTTCGTTTTCGGAAAAAACTTTTTTACAGAGCGGTTTCTGCTTTCATACCCTCGAGCCATATGCCCGTGATCCGCTTAAGGCTGCTGCCAAAGCTGTTCTCCGCAACGTCAGCTCCCACGATCAGATCCACCGCATATTTCGCTCCATCCGATGTCGTAACGATCAGCTCCCCTGCCTTTTCTCCCGCGGAAAGCGGCGCAGACAGATCCTCCCTGAGGTTCAGGCTCT
>JAZRGP010000238.1:0-4878 GCA_045644225.1 Christensenellaceae bacterium
CACCGGTGGAAGTCAGCTCCTGACGGTACTGGCAGGCATCTTCGGTATCAGTGATGGATTCGAAGCCGTCACGGGTACCGGAACCGGCCTCACGGCCGGTGAGAACGATCTCCGCGTCATTGCCGCCAACTTCAGACCAGTTCGTAATCTCTCCTTTATAAATCTTTGCGATCGTTTCAAGACTCAGATCATTTACAGAGTTTTCAGGATGAACAATAATTGCGATACCGTCATACGCAAGAACTGTCGCCTCAAGCCCTGCCGCTTTTTCTTCGTCCTTAAGATCTCTGGAAGAAAGACCGATGTCACATCTGCCCTCCTGAACAGCCTTGATGCCGCTTCCGGAGCCTGTGGGGTTATATGTAAAACTAATACCGCTGTCATTCTGGAATGCTTCACCAAGAGCGCCGATCACCTTTTCCATGGAAGTGGAACCATCGGTCGCAACAGAACCCGTTGTCTTTGCACCGCAGCCCGCAAGCATTGTCAGTGCAAGAACAGCTGCCATAATCATCACAATAATCTTTTTCATTTCGTTTTCTCCTTTTTTCGCTTTTTATTATTCGTTTTTCTTATCTCGGTTATTATTCTAAAAAGCGAATGTAAAATGAAAAATACAAGTTATGTCAAATCCATGTTAAATTATAGAAATCCTGCACAGGCTAAAGCAGCTTTTCCGTAAAACGGATCCAACTTCTCCCCATAAAAAGAAGTTGGTACCAAATTTTGATACCAACCTGTAAATGATACTTATTAAGAATTATTCCTATTTATTTTTTTATTCGGACTAACTCCAAACATTTTTTTATATTGCTTGTAAAATCCCGAATACTCGTTGAATCCGCATTCTATGGCGGCGAGCGTTGCAGGTTCCCCGCCCTGAATTCTCTGATAAGCACTTATCAACCGTTTTTTCACAATGAATTTATACGGTGATATACCCAGTTCTTTTTTAAACAGATGCGCCAATGACGATGGCGAAATCATACATTCCTTCGCAATTTCATCAATGGTGATCGGGGAATATAAGTTTTCATTTATATATTTTATTGCTTGCAGTACAACTGTATTATGCGTATTTTCCCCTGCGATCTCATCATGCCTGCTTTCAAATTCGCTCAAAAGCAGTGTAATTACTGCTTCAAGCAAAGCTGTGGAATTCGCATCGGAATGCTTCTCCATAAGTTTACCGAACAGATATTCCGTATTTCGATCCGAATGCATAAAAACAGGAGTAGCAATATTTTCCTCACAGTATGAAGATTCCTCAAACTTGATTGTGCATCTCAGATAGTTGTTTTTATCACCATGCAGAACAAGCTGATGATATGTTTCTTTGGGAATCAGAATCAGTGTCCCCTCTTCTAACTTAGTACGAATATCCTCACTGATAAACTCTGCATCTCCCTGCATAAAATAAATTATTTCATGAAAGGGATGAAACTCTTTTCCTGTTTCGATGCTCGGTCCTCTTGCATACCGAAACATCGTATCATCTGTTTTAATGTAATGTGTAAAAAACTGTTCCATAATGACCACCCAATTTAATTCTATCGAATCTTTGCAGAATTGTCAATGTATTGTGCAAAACTATACATATACATATCCATATTTGAATGATAAACTTTATCTCAGAAAGGGGTGGCTCAAATGAAAAACCAAGTAATCGAAGCAATTGATAAGAACAAGATCGTAGCAATCCTTCGAAATATTGACAGTGACAAGCTTGTGGATACTGTACAGGCACTCTACGAAGGCGGCATCCGTCTTGTCGAGGTAACATACAGCGCAGACGGAACAGTCAGCGATGAAGAGACCGCCGCAAACATCCGTCTTCTCTCCGAAAAATTCAAAGACAAAATGTTTGTCGGTGCCGGTACCGTTCTTACGCCGGAACAGGTAAAGCTTACCGCAGAGAACGGCGGAACCTTTATCATTTCGCCCGATACAAACAAAGAAGTCATCGAGATGACAAAAAAGCTGTCGCTCGTCTCCATGCCCGGAGCACTGACTCCTTCGGAAATCACAGCCGCCCACAGATATGGCGCTGACTACATCAAGCTGTTCCCGATCACAAATATGGGGCCCGAGTATGTAAAGGCAATTGCAGCTCCTCTTTCGCACCTGAAGTTTATCGCAGTCGGCGGAATCGATCAGGATAATATGGCAGACTATCTGAAAGCAGGTGTATGCGGCTTCGGAATCGGATCCAATATTACCAACAAGAAAATGATCGCAGAAAAGAATTACGAAGCACTTATAAAGCTCGCGGAAAAATATGTTGAGGTGATCGAAAAATGAAGCGTTATATCACAGTTGACAGCGGAACGACAAATACAAGAATGTGCCTTGTGGAAAATAACGAGATCATTCAGACTTTGTCTTATAAAGTCGGCGCCACGAAAAGCATTGCGAACAAAACAGCTTTAGCCGAAACATTAAAAAACGGGATCTCGGAACTACTCTCTTCCAATAACCTTTCAGAAGAAGATATTACCTGCGTGATCTGCAGCGGAATGATCTCCTGTGAATTCGGCCTTGTTAACCTCGAACATATTTGTACGCCTGCAGATATCAGCAAAATGCAGGAGTCTATTTACAGATGCACATTTGAAAACATATCAAGCATTCCCTTTGCCTTTATTCGCGGTGTCAAAACCGATTTTACAACGCTCGAAGAAGCAGATGTCATGCGCGGCGAGGAGACGGAGGTTGTCGGAATTTTTAACGGCGAAGGAATCTATGTCCTCCCCGGTTCCCATTCCAAAATTATCACGGTAGATAATAACTGCACGATCCGTGATTTTAAGACAATGCTGACAGGCGAAATGATCTCTGCGATTGCACAGGGTACAATACTTAAAGATGCAGTTTCCCTGAAGGGGTACGAGATCGACAAAGACAGCCTGATCGACGGATATGTTTATACCCGTGATCATGGAATCAATGAAACACTTTTTAAGATCCGTCTTCTCAAAAACTTCTTCTGGTATGGCGAAGAAGCACTATACAGCTTCTATCTCGGAACAATTCTGCAGAGCGAAATTAACTATATCTTATCCAGAAAAGAAGAACAGATCTATATCGGCGGTCAGAGAGCAATCAAGAACGCACTCGCCGTTCTGCTGAACGAATTTTCCGATAAAAAAGTAGTCGTTTTATCGGATTCCTGTGTGAAAAATTCAACAGTTTGTGGTATGCTTAAAATATATGAGGGGGTAAACTGATATGAAAATTACTGAAGTAAACACTTATTTTGTTCGTCCGCGCTGGGGTTTTGTTGAAATCTGCACAAGCAGCGGTATCGTGGGTTGGGGTGAAGCTGTTCTGGAAGGCCATGCACGCGCAGTTCTCTCCTGTGTTCAGGAAATGAAGGACTATCTCGTTGGCAAAGATCCTGCAGATATCGAAGGTCTTTGGCAGACACTGTACAGAGCTGGTTTTTACAGAGGCGGCGGCGTACTCATGAGTGCCATTTCCGGTATCGATCAGGCCCTCTGGGATATTAAAGGCAAGGTATTCGGCGTTCCTGCATATCAGCTCATGGGTGGAAAATGCCGTGACAAAATGAAGGTATATTCCTGGATCGGCGGTGACAGACCGTCCGATGTAGGTCGTGCTGCAAAAGAAAAAATGGACGAAGGCTTCAAGGCAATTAAAATGAATGCCACAGAAGAACTGCAGATGATCGACAGTTATGACAAGATCGACGCAGTACTGGAGCGCGTCGCTGCAATCCGCGAAAGCTGCGGGAAATACTTCGGCATTGCGATCGACTTCCACGGAAGAGTTCACAAACCCATGGCAAAGGTCCTTGCCAAAAAGCTTGAAGAATTTGACCCCATGTTCATCGAAGAACCCGTTCTCTGCGAACATATGGAATGCTTTAAAGAAATCGCAGCAGCCTGTAACATCCCGATCGCAACCGGTGAAAGACTTTTTACAAAGTATGATTATAAGAGACTCTTTGCGGCAGGCGGTGTAGACATCGTTCAACCCGACCTCTCTCACGCAGGCGGTCTTACGGAAGTAAAGAAGATCGCTTCCATGGCAGAGGCATATGATGTTGCGTTTGCACCGCACTGTCCCCTCGGTCCGATCGCGCTGGCTGCCTGCCTGAATGTTGATGCAACCAGCTATAATGCAGTAATCCAGGAACAGAGCATCGGAATTCACTACAATGTAGGCAAGAGCGTTCTTGACTATGTTACCAATCAGGATGATTTCAAATTTACCGACGGTTTTGTAGACCTTCCCAAGAAAGCCGGTCTCGGTGTCGATGTCAATAAAGATCTGGT
Organism: Christensenellaceae bacterium; assembly: GCA_045644225.1. Lineage (GTDB taxonomy): Bacteria > Bacillota > Clostridia > Christensenellales > Christensenellaceae > JAZRGP01. The sequence goes on from JAZRGP010000238.1 coordinate 4,299, forward strand.
AATTGAAGAAAACAAAACTCCTCACAACTGGAAAAACCCCGTATGGCATCATGCTGACGGATCTGTTGCAGAGTGGTAAATACAGAACATTGCACTTTCATGCTTTCCGCATGAAATATTAAAAAACAATCACCTCCGTAAAAATAGAAATGACTATTGGTCAAGAGGGCAAAATTTCGGAATTACTCCTATCCCCGGAACCTTGTTTCAACCAAATTTTGCCCTCAATTATCAGTCATTGGAAGTAAGATTGTGGAATATGCAAAAAGGAGATCGTATCATGAAAAATATGTCAATTCTTGTATCGGGTCCCATGGAAATCGACTATGTAGACAGAGGAATAAACGCTCCCGGAAAAGGAGAGGTCTTGGTTAAAATCAAGGCGGCAGGTCTCTGCGGCACAGACATGGAAGTTCTCGCAAACAAGTTAATTTATTATAAAACAGGATTTGCAAAGCTCCCCATTACGCCCGGACACGAATGGTGCGGTGTAGTGGAAGCGCTCGGCGAAGGTGTCACGGAATTTGCAGTAGGCGATCATGTTACAGGCGAATGCACGATCAGCTGCGGTCACTGCAAG
>JAZRGP010000239.1:0-1358 GCA_045644225.1 Christensenellaceae bacterium
CGCTCATCGATGCTGCTGAACTTAACGATGACGACGTCTCCGTGCTCAGGAGCGGAGAAGCGCTTGCTGACTTTTTCCACGAGCACGACCTGACCGGGATGAAGCCCCGGCTGCATGGAATTGCCGCTGACGTTGACGAACTCGATGACGAATCCGCGCAGCAGCAGACCTACGACGAGCGCGATCACGATGCAGCGGATCCAGCTGGCGAATTCGGAACTGTGTTTTTTCTGTTTTTCGTGTTTCGGTTTGTGGTTCATGTTTGATCCACCTTCTTTTTTACTCTTTTTGCGAAGTCTTCATACGGCATCATGATCACTCTGCCGCATGTGAGACACTTGATCTTATAATCAGCACCCGTTCGGAGAAGCTGCCATTCCCAGCCTCCGCATGCGTGCTTCTTTTTTGTAACTATGATATCCCCGACTGCATACATAGCGGTGTCTCCGTATCAGAGTGTTGTAAAGATGACCTTCTCGGGATATTCCGGCGGACGGATGCCTGCTTCTGCAAATGCGGAGAGAACAGCCTTGTTGAGGTCTCTCTGTGCCTGCCACTGCTGAAGCGGCGGAACTTCCGCTACCATGCGGAGGGTCTTCTTCAGAGGAGTGAAGGCAGCGATGCCTGCATATACGATGGTCTGCGGATCGTAAGCCATTTTTTCGAAGTAAGCGGTGATCGTATTCATGAGGATCTCGCTTGCCTTTGCGTCGTCTTCATCGCCTGCGATGGAGTAATCCAGAATGAGCTTATAGCTGTTGCGGGTATAGTTGACGATCGTGCCGAGCGTACCGTTATTGATGATCGCGGTCTCGCCGTTTACGAGCTTCAGGCGGGTCGTGCGCAGAGCAACGGATTCTACGGTGCCTTCCAGCGACAGCATGGGAAGCTTGATATAATCGCCTACGGCAAAGCTGTCTTCAAAGAGGTTGAAGAAGCCTGCGACGATGTCCGCGATGAGGGACTGTGCGCCAAGGCTCAGTGCGATACCGCCGATACCTGCCGTCGCGATGACGGAGCCGACCGTGCTGCCGAGACCGAGGATCTCAAGCAGGCAGATGATCATGAAGAAGTAAACGCCGTATTTTGTGACGCTCTGGAAGAGCGTGATGAGCGTGTGCTGCTTCTTTTCATAAGCGGAATCGGGATGCTTTGCAGCCTTGCGTTCCAACGCTGTGCGGACGATCTTGTTGATGATCTTGATCAGGAGCTGTGCCGCGATGATCACGAGTGCGATCTTTACGACTGCCCAGATTATGGAAACGAAATTGATGTCTTCGACAAAAGAGAGCTTCTGCCAGATTTTTTCAAAGAAATTCATTGGTGTCCTCCCTGACAACGGTTGAGCGGATATCCGC
>JAZRGP010000240.1:0-2133 GCA_045644225.1 Christensenellaceae bacterium
ATGATCTTCTTGCCGCCCATCGCCGTGCCGAGCGCCATGACGACCGAGCATACGATCATCAGCCAGATCGGGATGTTGATATCTGCGGGGAGAGACTGTCCCTTGGACATATATACGCAGAGGAGCACAACGCCCATGAACTTCTGACCGTCTTGCGCACCGTGCATGAATGCCATGGATGCCGCGCCCACGATCTGTGCGCCGCGGAAGAAAGGCTCCGTCTTGGGACGGTTCGCATGATAGAAAATCCTCGTGATGAGCTTGCAGACCAGCCAGCCCAGACCAAAGCCGAGAGCAACGGAGATGCCGATGCCGTAAACGACCTTGACCCATTCGCCGCCGTTTACACCTGCGAAGCTGTTATGCACCGCGATCGCACTGCCCGTAAGACCTGCGATGAGCGCGTGGCTTTCGCTTGTCGGGATGCCGAATACCCATGCGAGCGTCGCCCAGAGGACGATAGCAAAAAGTGCCGCGGAGAGCGCGATGATCGCGAGGTCGGGGTCGCTGCCGAAGTCTACCATCTTCGTGATGGTCTCCGCAACGGTCGCATTGAGGAGCGTCATGACGAATACGCCCAGAAAATTGAACAGTGCAGCCATGAGGATCGCAGCCTTGGGCGGCATACATCTCGTTACGACGCAGGTCGCGATCGCATTGGGTGCATCTGTCCATCCGTTAACCAGAATAACGCCGAGCGTCATCACGACTGCGATAAACAGCAGCGGATTGGCAGTCATCTGATACCAAAAATCCATGATTGAAGTCATAAGTATTATTTCCTTTATTGTTTATGAACAGGAGTATTTTCCGAAATTCGCAAATACGCCGATTATAGACATTCTAACACTTATGAAATTAAGATACGGTTAAGATTGTTTTTTTCACGATTCCCGCTCGCCGTTCATGCGATAGCCAACGCCCAGCTCATTGATGATATAATTTGCTTCGCCGGGCTTTGCGCCGAACTTCTTGCGGATATTCGCCATGTTGACCTGCAGCTTCTTGATGCTGCCATCGAGGGTATGGTCGCCCCAGATCGTTTTGATGATGGACGAATACGTCATCATTTTCCCGCAGTTTCTGCTGAGGAATGCTACGATATTATATTCCGTCTGCGTCAGCTTGATCTCTCTGCGGTCGATAAACACCTGCCGCGCATCGTAATCGATCTCCAGCCCTCTCAGCACGAACTTTCCTTCGGACATATGCGCTTCGTTTGCGCTCATCCGATTGTTCCGCAATGCGGACCGCACCCTCGCGAGCAGCTCCGCAGAGCCGAAGGGCTTTGTCACATAGTCATTGGCGCCTTTATCCAGCGCCAGCACCTTATCCCGCTCTCCCGACCGTGCCGAAAGCACGATGATGGGAACATAGCTTTCCCCGCGGACATGATCGATGAGGTCAGTTCCGTCCGCATCGGGCAGACCGAGGTCCAGAATGATCAGGTCGGGTCTGTGGGATGTGAAAAGGGTCTTCGCCTCGGAGCATTTCCCCGCGAGGATCACCTGATAGCCCGAGGTATCGAGCATCGTCGCAACAAGGTTCCTTAAGTTCAGTTCGTCTTCGACCAGTAATATTTTATATTTGTTATTCATCGCAGGCTTCTCCCTCTGTATCAAGCGCAAAGCGGAATACCGCACCGCCTGTCTTCAAGTTCTCGGCAACGATCTCTCCTCCGTGTGCCTTGACGATCGTCGCGCACACCGACAGTCCGATGCCCGAGTTTTTCTTCTGCCCGTCGGCAATGTCATCTCCCGCGCCGCGATATCCGCTGAAAATATCTTTCAGGCGCTCGGGAGCGATCCCGCAGCCATCATCCGCGACCTCAAATACCGCCTTGCCCTCCGTCTGCCGCACACGCAGAGAGAGCCGCGTCATATTCGCAGCATGCTGCACGGCATTTTCGAGGAGGTTGATGAGGACCTGCTCGATCAGAATGGCATCCATGGGGATCACGACCATATCCGCGGGGATATCGATCTCAACACGCTGCCCGGGGAATCTTTTCTTCAGCTTCAGCACGACCGAATCCACGAGTTCCTCCAGAACCGTAGATGTTTTGATGATTTTGACCATCCCGCTGTCGATCCGCGTGATCGAGAGCAGGTTTTCCACCATGCGGATCAGCCA
>JAZRGP010000241.1:0-2076 GCA_045644225.1 Christensenellaceae bacterium
TCCCGCCAGACGGGCATCAAGGTCGGCACACCCGTTATCATGGGCTCCAACGACTCCGCGGCGGCGGCTTTCGGCGCAGGCGCAACAAACCCCGGTGACATCATGAACATCTCCGGTTCCAGCGAGATCATGACCATCACCACACAGAACCCCGTTCCGCATCCGCGGCTCTACCTCAGAACCTCTGTCGAAGCGGACAAATGGCTGTATCTCTCCATTACGGTCGGCGGCTTTGCACTGGAATGGTTCCGCAGCAACTTCTGCAGAGAAATGAGCGCAGACGAATTCTACGGCAGCTACCTCGCAGAGACCATCTCCTGCATGGACCACGGCACGGTACGCTTCCTGCCGCATCTCTCGGGCGACCGCCACAGCCTCGTTAAAAAGCGCGGCGGCTTCAGCGGACTCACGGCAGACAGCACCAGAGAAGATATGCTCCGTGCGCTGCTCGTCGGCACGTTCGATCCCATGCAGATGAGCCTTTCCATCGTCGGCAAGACGACAAAGCTCAACCCGAACGTATTCCTCACAGGCGGCGTAGTCAGCGAGGCATACACGAAGTTCAAGGAACAGTTCTTCTCGGACTACACCTTCTCCAACACCGCAAACTGCTCCAGCCGCGGCATGGCTAAGGCCGCAGCAAGAGTTCTCTCTCAAAAATAATTTCCAGGAGGCTATTATATGAATATTCAGCAGATCAAAGAACAGCTGAGCGGCGTATTCCCGCCCATGATGACACCCTTTAAGGAAGACCAGTCCCTCGACGAAGCTGCGCTCATCCTCAATACACAGAAATATTCCGCAACGGATATCCGCGGTCTGATGCCGCTGGGGTCCAACGGTGAATTCAAATCCCTTACGGAAGAGGAATCCCTCCGCGTGCTGAAGCTCGTCAGAGAAAACCTCGCTCCCGATAAGATCATGATGGTCGGCGCAGGCAGAGAATCCTCCTTCGCAACCGTCGAATTTGCTAAGAAAGCCGCTGACCAGGGCGCAGATTTCGTCAGCCTGCTCACTCCCTATTACTTCAAGAGCAAGATGACAGACGACGCTCTCATCAAGCACTTCACATACGTTGCAGACCGTTCTCCCGTTCCCGTGCTCATCTACTGCGCACCCAAATTCGCGGCAGGTCTGCTCATCACTCCCGAAGTTATCTCCACACTCGCTGACCATCCCAACATCGTCGGCATGAAGGATACCTCCGGCGAACCCATCTCCGTATATACCGATGCTGTAAAGGGCAAGGATTTCTTCGTCCTCGCAGGCACGATCAACAAGTACATGGCAGGTCTGGAAAACGGCGCAGTCGGCGGCGTACTCTCCGCGGCAAACTATCTGCCCGAAGAATGCTGCAAGATCAAGCCCCTCTTCGACGCAGGCAAGCTCGATGAAGCAAGAGAACTCTGCGCGGCGATCAAGGCGCTCTCCACAGCTTGCTCCGGCAGCACAGGCATCCCCGGCTCCAAGGCTTGCATGACGCTCATGGGCTTCCAGGGCGGCTGGCCGCGTCTCCCGCTCTCTCCCATCACAGCTGAAGAAAACGACGCAGCGGCTGACGTACTGAGAAAGGCAGGCTACATCAAATGAAAACCGTTCTTCTCTCGCAGAAGCTCCATCAGAAAGCCCTCGACATGCTGGAAGGCAAGGTAAACGTGCTGATCCCCGCTGAGCAGGGTCAGGCAGCCTTCGATGCACTCGTTCCGCAGGCAGATGCGATCCTCCTGCGCACGAACGTCAAGCTCACGGCTGAATCCATCAAAAACGCTCCCAACCTCAAGATCGTCTGCAGAACTGGCGCAGGTACGGACAACGTAGATAAAGAAGCGCTCAAGGAAAAGGGCATCATCCTCACGAACACTCCCCGTGCAAACAGCATCTCCGTTGCGGAGCACGCAGTTTCCCTCGCGCTCGCTCTCGCAAAGCGCCTGCCGACCTATGATAAGGAAACGAGAACCGGCGGATGGCTGATCCGCTCCTCCAATACTTCCACAGAGATCACGGGAAAGACCGTCGGCATCATCGGTCTCGGCAACATCGGCAGAAATGCCGCGGAAATGTTCCGCCTCGGCTTCG
>JAZRGP010000242.1:0-1299 GCA_045644225.1 Christensenellaceae bacterium
GGGCGAACTGTGTTCGCCCGCTGAATTCCCTTAAGACTCGATCGGACGAACGCAGTTCGCCCAAAATAATATGATTTTTGGATTCTTAAGCCTTTTTATAGGTTTAAGCCGCCGGAGGCAAACATGGCAAACAAGATTTTAACAAGAGAAGAAGTATCGGAACAGTATAAATGGCGGCTGGAGGATATTTTCCCCACAGTGCAGGATTGGGAGACAGAGTTCGCCGAAGCTGAGGCACAGCTCCCTGCGATCGAAGCGCTGAAGGAAACGCTGACCGCTTCCGCAAAGGACCTCGCAGCGGGTCTCGACCTGTTCTACGGTGTTAACCATAAGATCGAACGTCTCTATATCTATGCGCGCATGAAGCGCGACCAGGACAATGCGGAATCCATCGCGCAGGCACTTGCAGACAGAGCGGAAGGCCTCTGCGTGCGCTTTTCTGCGGCGGGTTCTTTCATCAATCCGCTCCTGCTGACGCTGGATGAAGCAACGGTCGATGCATATATCGCGGAATGCGACGGACTCAAGGATTATGCATTCTACCTCAAGGACCTCCAGCGCTCCAAGCAGCATGTCCTCTCCGAAAAGGAAGAGAAGCTCCTCTCCATGGCAGGCGATTTCGCAGGCGGCGCAAAGGGCATCTTCACCATGCTCAACAATGCGGACCTCGACTTCGGCTCCGTCGAGCATAACGGAGAGACCATCCCGCTCTCTCACGGCAGCTATCTCGTGCTGATGCAGAGCAGCGACCGCGAGCTCCGCAAAAAGGCTTACGAAAAATTCTACGATGAATTTATCCAGCATATCAACACCATCGCAGCGACTTATGCGACGAGCGTAAAGCGCGATGTATTCTATTCCCGTGCACGCGGCTATGCGGATTCCCGCGAGAAGGCGCTCTTCTCGGATAACGTTACGGCAGAGGTCTATGACAAGCTGATCTCCGACGTTCACGACAATCTCGATATCATGCACCGCTATATCGCACTCCGTAAAAAGGCTCTTGGTGTTGATGAACTGCATATGTATGACATCTATGCGCCGCTTGCAGAGGATGTCGACGTGCATTACAGCTATGAAGAAGCTGTGGATATCGTGCTGAAGGCGCTTGAACCGCTGGGCGAGGAATATCTCAATGCACTGAAGGGCGCATTCAAGGAAGGCTGGGTGGACGTCTGCGAAACAAAAGGCAAGACCTCGGGCGCATACAGCTGGGGTGTTTACGGAACGCATCCTTACGTTCTGCTGAACCACCGCGGCGACCTTGACAGCGTGTTTACCCTTGCGCATGAGATGGGC
>JAZRGP010000243.1:0-2326 GCA_045644225.1 Christensenellaceae bacterium
ACGGCCGCTCTTGCGGATCTCATCTGCCGCCATCATAACGGCATGACCGCTGCCTTTGCGCTCAGCCTGCAGAGCATAGTCACAGCGATCACCGAGCGTCTTAGGCACGATGTCACCGCCGCTGCCGTATACCACGATCGCACGCTGACCTGCGGCTTCCTCCGCCGCACGCACGACGCGTTCCACCATGGGGATACCTGCAGCCATATGCAGAACCTTCGGCAGAGCGGAACGCATACGCGTACCCTCGCCTGCCGCAAGAATAACAACCGAACAGTTGCTCATAATATAAACTCCTTAAAAAATAACTTCTTCGATCACACCGCCGCCGAGGCACTCCTCGCCCTGATACAGGACGGCATACTGCCCGTGCGTAACGGCACGCTGTTTTTCCTCAAATTCCATGAGAAGCTTCCCATCTGCGAGCTTCTTTACGCGAACACCCTGATCGGGCTGACGGTAACGGAACTTTGCCTTGCAGACGAATTCTTCCTCCGCAGGCTCGTTGATAAAGTGGAACGGCTCCGTAACGAGCGCACTCGAATACAGAAGCGGACTGTCCGCACCCTGCTCAACATAGAGGATATTCTTCTCGAGATCCTTCTTGACGACGAACCATCTCTCGCCCGTGCCTCTGCCGCCGATATTGAGACCGCGGCGCTGACCGAGCGTATAGTACATGAGCCCATCGTGCGGACCGATATATTCTCCGTCCATCGTTCGCATTTCGCCAGGCATCGCAGGCAGGAACTTCTTCAAAAATTCCCTGAACTTGCGCTCACCGATAAAGCAGATGCCCGTAGAATCCTTCTTCTCCGCAACGGCAATGCCGTGCTGACGCGCGATCTCGCGGACAGCGGGCTTTTCCAGCTCACCGATGGGGAACATCGCATTATCGAGCTGCTGCTGCGAAAGCATGCAGAGGAAATAGGACTGATCCTTATTGGGATCGGCACCCTTCAGGAGATGCACGCCGTTTTCATGCGAAAGACGGGCATAGTGACCCGTTGCGAATGCCTGCGCACCCATGGACATCGTGAAATCCTTGAATGCGGCAAACTTGATCTCGCTGTTGCACATAACATCGGGATTGGGCGTTCTGCCGCGCTGATATTCCTTCAGGAAATGCTGAAAAACGCGTTCCCAGTATTCTTTCTCGAAATTCACCGTATAATAAGGGATCCCGATGCTCTCGCAGCATGCACGGACATCGTCATAGTCCTCCGCGGCAGAGCATTCCTCTCCGTCGATCGTATCATCCCAGTTTTTCATAAAGATGCCGATCACGTCATAGCCCTGCTCCTTTAAGAGCAGCGCAGCAACGGCGGAATCCACACCGCCGGACATCCCGACGGCAACTCTTCCCTTTACCATTTATTCAACCTCAAATCCGACGTTCCATTCGTATGTACCGTATGCGGGCAGTACGCTGAACTTTTTATGCATACGCGCTACATCGGGACGATCGTGCGTGCCGCTGCAGGGCTCGAAGGCACAGTTGTACATGCCCTTGAAGGAGCCGCAGTTCAGCCAAAGTGCGAAATAAGGCAGCTTATCAGCATCGAACGTCATCTTTACATAAGAACCGTCTGTGTATTTATACTGTACCCAGCCTTCGGGAATGGGTTCGTCGAAGAAGAACTTGAATGTTTCTCCGCCGGGATAACCGCCCATTCTGAGGCCGTTCCATGTGTATTTGTCATTGTATTTCATCTTGCCCTGCTCGTGGAAGATGACCGTACCCTGCGCACCCTGCGGATAAGGAACGATGATCTCGGCATTTTCCTGCGCAGCGATCATGCAGTGCGCCGCATAGACGAAATCAAACTCAAAGGGAGAATGGTTCGTGACCTTATAGGAGATCGCAAGGTTGCCGTCCTTCTCTGCGATGGTCTTTTCCATCGTATAGGGGAAACGCACGCCATGGACCGTCAGCTTGAGAGAATCCTCGGAGCGTTCTTCCTTCCAGGGCAGACCGCAGACTTCACCATGGTCGGGCATCTCAACGCCTTCCCAGGGGAACTGATTGCAGCGGAATGCATCGATCGTGGGGAACATATCGTCAAAAGCGCTGCACTCCGCAGGAACATACGCACCTGCATATGCGAGCTTCTGATATTCCGCACCCTTCGCCTGCTCGAGCAGCTCTCTCTTTGTCTTTTTATCTACAAGAGAGGTCAGTTTGCCGCCAAGCTCAGGCAGGAAGGTCGCAAGGAGCTTGTCCGTTTCCACGATAACGGCATTTACGTCTTTATACATTGCATCATATATTTTCATATCCAGATCCTCCGATCAATACTCATAATCCTTCACTATGCATTATACC
>JAZRGP010000244.1:0-2761 GCA_045644225.1 Christensenellaceae bacterium
CCGACTCCCGAGCCCACTCCCGAACCCGATAAGCTCGATGCGGCAGAGGGCATCTATACCATCGGCTGGATCTCGGATACCCAGCACTATTCCGCAAAATATCCCGACCATTATTACAAAATGACGGAGTTTTTAAGCAGCGAAAAGGACCGCATGAACCTCGGTTACATCGTGCATACGGGTGACCTTGTGCATAATTTCGACGTCGAAGACGAATGGAAGATCGCGGACGAGGCGATGCAGACCATCGACCACATCCCCAACGGTGTCCTCGCAGGCAACCATGACTTCAATAACGAGGAAGGCACTTACGGCGAATATGCAAAATACTTCGGCAAGGATCGCTATGCCGATAAGCCGTGGTACGGCGATTCCTATCAGGATAACCGCTGCCACTACGACCTCATCACTTTGGGAGAAACGGATTACCTCTTCGTCTATATCAGCTATCAGCCCGACAGCGGCAGCATCAAATGGGCAAACGAGATCTTCGCGCAGTATCCCGACCGCGTCGGCATCCTCTGCGTGCATGATTATTACAAAACGGATACCACGCTTTCTCCCGACGGTGATACGCTCTATAAAAAGATCGTCAAAAAGAACCCCAACCTCTATATGGTTCTCTGCGGTCACCGCTATACGCTCTTCACGGACAATGCGGAATTCGATGACAACGGTGACGATGCTCCCGACCGCACCGTGCATCAGGTCATGGCAAACTATCAGGCGGCAGGCGACGAAGGCGGCAGCGGCTATATGCGCTTCATGCAGGTAGACGAAGCAAACGGAAAGATCAGGATGTACTCCTATTCTCCCTCTGTAAATGACTATACTTACTTCGATACTCCCGAGCATATCGCCGAGAAATACACCTCCGATGCAAAGTACGAGGAATACGAGATCGATATCCCGTGGATGGATTAAAAGGAATCACTATGAACGAACGATATACCCGAACAGAACTGCTCCTCGGAGCAGATTCCATGAATAAGCTCCGTAATGCCCGCGTTGCTCTCTTTGGCGTTGGCGGTGTCGGCGGATATGCCGCAGAGGCACTCGCACGCGGCGGGATCGGCTCCATCGACCTCATCGATATGGATACCGTCAGCACGAGCAATATCAACCGCCAGATCATCGCGCTCTCTTCCACAGTCGGCATGAGCAAAGTTTCCGCTATGCAGCAGCGCATCGCGGATATCGACCCCGAGATCACCGTCCGCACATACGAGATGTTCTTCCTGCCCGAAAATGCGGATACTTTCGACTTTGCGGAATACGATTACGTCATCGATGCCGTGGATACCGTGACCGCAAAGCTCTCGATCATCGAAAAAGCCAAAGCCGCGGGAACTCCCGTCATCAGCTCCATGGGTACAGGAAATAAGCTCGACCCGACCGCCTTCCGTGTTGCGGATATCAAAAAAACATCCGTATGCCCTCTCGCACGCGTCATGCGCCGTGAGCTGAAAAAGCGCGGGATCGACTCTCTCAAAGTCGTTTATTCCGAAGAGCAGCCCATCGAGCTCGCGGAAACTCCCGAGGAAAACGGCCGCCACCTCCCCGGCAGCATCTCCTTCGTCCCCGGAGCCGCAGGGCTCATCATCGCAGGCGAGGTCATCAAGGATATCGCGATCAGATGATCGTATCATTTAAGCAGGTGCTTCGGCATCTGCTTTTTTTGTGCAAATATTGCAAACTTTAATTAGACCGTATATAATAATATTCAAGAAAAACAAGGAGATTTTTCATGCCGAGAAAAGATTCCAAAAACACAAAAGCCCGCATCGTTACCGCAGCATGGGAGCTTTTTTACGAACAAGGCTATGATTATACAACAATAGACGATATTGTAGAACGATCGGATACTTCCAAGGGTTCTTTCTATCATTATTTCGAGAGCAAGGATGCCCTTCTCTCCTCTCTTTCCTATCTTTTTGATGAGAAATATGAGCAGCTCAAGCCTAATCTCGATCCCGAGATGAACAGCTTCGATAAGCTGATGTATCTCAATCACGAGCTTTTCCTTATGATCGAGAACAGCATCCCGATCGACCTGCTCGCATCGCTCTATTCCACGCAGCTCATCACCGCAGGCGAAAAGCACCTGATGGACCACAGCAGAACCTACTATCGCCTGATCCGCCAGATCGCGATCGAGGGTCAGCGCAAGGGCGAACTTCGCGATGATATCAGCGTAAACGAGCTTGTAAAAGCCTATGCGCTCTGCGAGCGTGCGCTTATTTACGACTGGTGCATCTGCAACGGTGAATACTCGCTTTATCAGTATTCCGGCAATATTCTGCCGATGTTCCTCCGCGGATTCCGAAAAGTCGACTAAATCCTTTTTCATACAATAAAAAGTATAGACTGCAGTCTATATCAAATAGCCCCATTCCAAAAGCATTTCTATCGTGAGATGCTTTTGTTTTTTCAGTATATCGTATATAGTTCGGTTCATATTTTCTTTTCCGTTTTAGTGTGTTAAAATGACAAAGGTTAAAAAAGTAATTAGAAACGGAGAAATTTTTAAAATGTCTTCTACAGTAGAATTGATCGTCTTTTGTGTATACCTTGCATTCATGCTCGGTATCGGTATCTTCTTCTTCGTCCGCTCCAAAGAAGGCGGCGAAAAGACTTACTTCCTCGGCGGCCGTCAGATGGGTCCGTGGGTATCTGCTCTTTCCGCAGGCGCTTCCGATATGAGCGCATGGGTACTTATGGGTCTTCCCGCTTCCATTTATGCTCTCGGTATCGGCCAGGC
>JAZRGP010000245.1:0-1320 GCA_045644225.1 Christensenellaceae bacterium
TTTTGCATTTTCGCGGAGATATGCGCGGATATCTTCAAATGTCGGCAGATATACGCAGTTATGAGAATGACCATCGATGGCATTGACAAGGTCTGTCGCATGGATATCGCCTGTATCGTTATCTCTGCCGGGGTAGAGATCCGGAACCATAACCACATCCGCATCCTCAAAAGCGAGGGCATACTTATCCTTCAGCGTGCGCGCACGGGTGAAAGAGTTGCACTGGAACAGTACGAACAGTTTGTTATGGGGATAGCGCTTTGCGCCGGAGAGGCAAGCCTTGATCTCTGTGGGATGGTGCGCATAGTCATGGAATACCTTGACGCCGTCGCGTTCACCGCGGAGCTCGAATCTTCTGCCTGCGAGGCGGTAACCGGGCATGCGGTCTGCGCATTCTTCAATGCTGAGACCGTAAACATTCATCGCTACCACGATCGCACCGAGTGCATTCTGCACATTGTGCATACCGGGAACAGAGAGCGCTACTCTGCCGATGTTTTCGCCATATGCGATAACGTCGAAAGAGGGGTTGCCCATTTCGTCATATTCCACGTTCGCTGCGTTGTAATCGCCCGTGCCGCAGATGCTGTATGTAATGACCTTCTGCTTGCAGTTTTCGATAACGGGTCTTGTATATTCGTCATCGGGATTTGCGAAGAGGATACCTTCCTCAGGCATCAGCGCAACGAATTCGGAGAATGTCGCGATGATCTCATCGATATCCTTGTAGCAATCCAGATGATCGTCGTCGATATTGTTGATCAGGACGTATGTCGGGTGCAGCGTCATAAAGCTGCGGACATATTCGCATGCTTCGGTAATGAAGGATTCACCGCTGCCGACCTTGACGCCGCCGCCGAGGAAATCCACCATGCCGCCGACATGGATCGTCGGATCGAATTTTGTTTCCAGCATGATATACGCAAGCATGGATGTGATCGTCGTCTTGCCGTGGCAGCCTGCGATACCGATCACTGTCTTATAATCCTTGGAGATCAGACCGAGTGCTTCGGAGCGCTCCAGCATGGGAATGCCCAGTTCCTTTGCGCGCGCAAATTCGGGGTTCCAGGGCTTGATCGCCGCGGAATAGATCACAAGACCTGCTCCGTCGACATTCTCTGCCGCGTGACCGAGCTTCACGTCAACACCGTTTTTCATAAGCATATTTGTAAATACGGACTCATTTGCGTCAGAACCCGAAACAGAAAAGCCAAAGTTCTTGAGGATCATCGCCAGACCGCTCATAGATGTGCCGCCGATACCGGTAAAATGAGTGCGTGTGTTTTTAAAGTCCCTGATGTCGTTCATAATATCCATCCA
>JAZRGP010000246.1:0-6796 GCA_045644225.1 Christensenellaceae bacterium
GGGAAGAGAGCCCAGAGTGTGTTCGTCGCATCGAATTCAAGACCAACGCAGGAGAGTACGACCCATGCGATGATGAGAACCAGAGCGGCGATCAGGACTTTGATACCTTTTTTCATTCTCATTTCTCCTTAAAATTTTGATAAAAATATAAAATGCCGTGAAGAGCTGCCCTCACGACAAATGACCGAACGAATTCAGAATCATGATAGCGCTCCACATAATGTGACAGTCCGCAGCATATTCTGCTGCGGCCCAGCAACCCGCGGCTTGACATTCCTGACGGGAAACTTCGGCGATCTCTCTTTTTTCTCCTGCAGGTGTCAATCCTGTTTTCGCAGAAGGTACTCGTATCGACCGCGCCTCTACCTATGAGTAATTCCTCAAAGCATATTATATCTCTATCATAATATCATCGCATCCGTACATATGTCAACGCAAATTTCTCAATTTATCTGTGTTTTCCAGATAACGCAAACAAAAAAGAACATCTCCCGAAGCGAAGATGTTCTTTATCATTACTATACACGCATGAGCTTGCGCTTCGTATTGCGATATAACAAAAACTGCAGGCAGGATGCGATCGCCCATGTAACGGGATACGCGAGATACAGGATCTGCAGCGTATGGAAATACCGGAATACCGTATAGACCCATACCACGCGAAGCACGCATACACCGAAGATCGTGCAGATCATCGGCAGAACAGACTGACCCATGCCTCTTGTTTCGAATGCGAAGAGCTCCATCAGCCCCGCCAGCAGATATCCGAAGACCATCTGCCTGAGGCGCAGCATTCCCTTATCCACAACGAGCGGATCCGAGCTGTAAAGCCCGAGCAGCGGCTCTCCGAAGAAGAACATAATGCTGCCGATCGCAGCGCCAACGATCAGCACCATCGCAAGCCCCGTCGCGGTGATCTTGCTGATGCGGTCGTACTTCCTGCCGCCGACATTCTGCCCGACAAAGCTCATGGATGCCTGCGTAACGCTGTTCATCCCGCTGTATACGAAGTTTTCCAGATTGTTCGAGATGGAGTTGCCCGCCATGACCGTCGAACCGAAGCTGTTTACACCCGACTGGATCAGTACGTTCGAAAGCGAGAATACCGCACTCTGCAGCCCTGCGGGAAGACCGATGCGGATGATCTCACGCAGCCTTCCGCGGTGGATCCGCAGTTCAGACGGTTTGAGCCTGCAGCAGCCCTCCGTCTTCATGAGGCAGCGCACGACCAGCACCGCCGAAAGCACCTGCGAGATCGCCGTCGCCAGCGCAACGCCATCTGCCTGCATCCCTAATACGATGACGAAGAACAGATTCAATACGACATTCGCCAGACCCGAAAGCGTCAGATACACGAGCGGTCGCCGCGTATCCCCGATGGAGCGCAGTGCCGCCGCGCCGAAATTATAGAGCAGGTTCGCGGGAGCCGCGAGGAAATATATCTTTACATATAATGTTGCCTGATCGATAACGTCTGCAGGCGTATCCATCAGCAGCAGGATCGACCGCGCAGCAAAGAACCCCACGATGCCGATGACCACACCCGCACCGACGCTGAATACGACCGCCGTATGCAGGGTCTCGCTGACGGCTTTTTCCTCCGTCGCACCGTAATGCAGCGCGACCGCAACACCGACACCGACGGAAATATTGATAAACAGGTTTACGAACAGATTGACGAGCGAATGCGTCGAGCCGACCGCCGCAAGCGCCGTGCTGCCCGCGAATTTACCCACGACGACCATATCCGCGGCATTGTAAAGCAGCTGCAGGATCGCCGTCGCAAGGAGCGGCAGCGTAAAGCGCAGCATCTTCGGAAAGATCCTGCCGCTGCACATATCCATTTCATATTTGCTTTTCATGCAGACTTACCTCCGCAAAAAATCCCCGCACAAAAACGGGGATGAGCATTTTATTCTTCATTCTCCATGCAGCTTCTGATATACGCAGCAATATGCGGAACGAGCTTCTTGATCTCCTGACCCGTGGTGTTGATGCAGAGGTCATAGCCCGCCTTGTTGCCCCAGGGCGTTCCCGAAAAGATCTCATGATAACGCGCACGCTCGGAGTCGATGCGTTTGGTCTTGCGTTCCATCGCCTTATCGCTCAGATGCTCGCCTTCTTCCTCGCGTGTTCTGCAGCGCGCAATGCGGGATCTCATCTCCGCATATACGAACAGACGGAAGGGCTTGAACTCCTGCAGGATAACGTCAGCTGCCTTGCCGACGATGATGCAGTTGCCTTCTGCGGCGATCTCTCTAAGGACCTTATGCTGCTCCGCGAAGAGCTTTGTATTATGCGCCATCATCGCTGTCGTCGCATAAGAAAACGTCCTGCCGAAATGCAGCGGAAAATCGCCCATCAGTCCGTTATTCAGCGCCGCATCGACGTATTTTTCGTCCATCTGATGGCGCTCGGCGATGTATTCCACGATCTCCTTGTCAAAATATCTGTATCCCAGAGCATCCGCAAGGCGCTTGCCGACTTCTCTGCCGCCGCTGCCGAATTCTCTGCTTACGGTGATAATACTCATGGCTGACCTCCCATAATGCGAGTCTTTTTGTCACATTCAGTATAATATTTTTCGCAAAGCCTTGTCAATTCTGCGTATAAAAAAGTGATCTCCTCTTAAAGAAGACCACTTCATTCTTTTTATTCGGATATCGGCGGAAGCTGCTTCTTTTTTTCGGGCAGCTGCGCAAGAATGATCGCCGCAAACATCAGCACACATCCGATCGCTTCCTTTGCCGTCGGCATCTCTTTCAGCAGGATGATGCCCGCGATGACCGCAACGACGGATTCCAGACTCAGGAGCAGGGATGCAACGACGGGCTGCGTATGCTTCTGCGCAACGATCTGCAGAGTATATGCCACGCCGCAGGAAAGCACACCCGCATAGCCGATGGAAAGCCATGCCGCGCTGATGTCGCTCCATCTCGGTTCTTCATAGATCACCATGAGGATGCCCGAAAGCACTGCGGTCACCAGAAACTGGATGCAGGACATCTTCACACCATCGACATGCGGAGCGAAGTGATCGATCACGAGAATATGCACCGCGAATACGATCGCGCAGGCAAATACATAAAGATCGCCCTTTGCGATGGTCAGCGTCTCACTCATACAGAGCAGATACAACCCGACGACCGCGACGGCAACGCATACCCAGAGAAGCGGACGCACTTTTTTACGGAAAAACAGACCAAAGATCGGAACGATCAGAATATACAGTGCCGTAATGAACCCGGCCTTGCCGACCGTCGTATACATGATGCCGACCTGCTGGAGATTTGCCGCAATGCAAAGCGCAAGACCGCAGCAAAGACCGCCCAGCCAGAGCATCTTTTTGTCCTTTTGCGTCATGGGCTTATATGTCCCCTGCTTTTTCTTCTGACGGTCCGTCAGCAAAAACACGGGAACGAGCACGACCGCACCCAGCAGGCTTCTCGTTGCCTGATAGGTAAAGGGACCGACATGATCCATGCCAACGCTCTGCGCAACAAAGGCGCAGCCCCAGATGACCGCCGTCAGCAGCAGAAGAAGATTACCGTACATTCTTTTCATGATATTTCACCACTTACATATATTTTATCGTACATATTTTGTAATTGTAGCAAAATCATTGCAAAAAGCAAGGTTTTTTCCGCAAATAAGGGATATAATATGCTATAATATGTTATCAATTCTTTCGGAGGAAGCCATGCGTCTGCTTACCCTGCCGATCACCGAAGCCCTCTCCGGCAGAACCGTCGGAAATCTGCTGAAGCGCGAGCTGAAGCTTTCGGGGTCGCTCATCTCACATCTGAAATACCGTCCCGACGGCATCATGCTCAACGGATCGCAGGCACGCACCACGCAGAAGGTCACCGCGGGAGACATCCTCGCGGCGAATATCAGCGACGACCTACCCGTTGGCGAGCAGACCGACCGCGCACTTGCGGAGCATATCCTCTTTGAAGACGAGGATATCCTGATCTTCAGCAAGCCCGCAGGCATGGAGATGCATCCGCAGGAGGAGTTGCCTAACAACCGTTCTGTCAAAAGCCTCGCGTGCGGGTATCTCGGAGGCGGTCCTCCCGACCAGCCCGTCGCCCGCCTCGACGCAGGCACGAGCGGCATCATGCCCGCCGCAAAAAACCGCCATATCTGCGACCGTCTGCGCAGGCTGCTGCATACGGAAGGCTTTATCCGCGAGTATCTCGCGATCACCTGCGGCATCCCCGCTGAGAAAAGCGGCTCGCTGAGCGCTCCGATCGACGGTGCCGACGCACAGACGGACTACACAGTCCTCGCATCTTCCGAAACTCACGCGCTGCTGCGGCTTCGCCTGCATACGGGAAGGACGCACCAGATCCGTATCCACATGAGCGGGATAGGCTGCCCGCTCCTCGGTGACGACCGATATGGCGAAAGATCTGCTCTGATCGGCAGACCTGCGCTGCATTCCGCTGCGATCCGCCTGCAGCATCCGCTCACGAACGAGCAGCTCACGCTCTTCTGTCCGCCGCCGCAGGACTTCACCGAAGCAGCAGAACGATTGTTCGGTTCGTCAAGCCTCTTGACAGAAGCCCTCGGGAACATTATGCTATAAAAAGCCGCGTTCGTGCGGTATTACGGATATATAAGGAGTAAATATATGGGAATTGCTGAACTGCTGCTTCTGGCAGTCGGGCTCTCCATGGATGCCTTCGCGGTCGCGGTCTGCAAAGGGCTCTCCATGGAAAAGATCTCAATCAAGAATATGTGCATCGTCGGCGGATGGTTCGGCGGCTTTCAGGCGCTGATGCCCCTCATCGGCTACCTCCTCGGCACGACCTTCGAAAAATACATCACCGCGATCGATCACTGGGCGGCATTCATCCTGCTCGGACTGATCGGTGCGAATATGATCAAGGAATCCTTCTCCAAGGATGAAGAGAAGGCAGACGGTTCACTGGGTTTCCGACCCATGCTGACCATGGCGATCGCCACGAGCATCGATGCGCTCGCGATCGGCATCACCTTTGCGCTTCTCCCTGATGTCAGCATCGTTCCCGCGGTACTTGCGATCGGTGTGATCACCTTCCTGCTCTCCGCAGTAGGCGTAAAGGCAGGTGCGGTATTCGGCATGAAGTATAAATCCAAGGCGGAATTTGCCGGCGGCGTGATCCTCATCCTGCTCGGCACGAAGATCCTCCTCGAGCATCTCGGTGTACTCAATTTTTAAGCATAAAAAAGACCTGTTCCTACTGCGAACAGGTCTTTTTTATGCTTTTTTATCGGATGGTGAGCAGGTCTTCGACAGCCTTGCGTCTGGGTGCCTGCGGCTGGATATCGGGATAGCCGACTGCGATCAGCGCCGCTGCGATCTGACCTTCGGGGATACCGACGGTTTCCGCGAGCTTCTGCTCGTCGAAGATGCCCATGATGACCGTACCGAGACCCATCTCCTGCGCTGCAAGGCAGAGCGTCTGCGCCGCGATACCCGCATCGAATACTTCCCAGCGGTCTTCCTTTGTCGTGGAATAAGAACCGTCGCGCTCAAAGCCTGATCTGCCGTGAACGATGGTCTCTACGATCAGTGCAGGGCAGTTCTCGATGATCGCCTGATTGCCCGCGAATCCCATCACGCACTCCTGCGCGATTTTTTTCTTGAGTTCCGCATCGCAGACTGCGATATAGCGGATCGGCTGGCAATTCTTCCAGGAAGGCGCATAGGCAGCCTTTGCGATCAGCTGAGAAAGCTCCTCGTTGCCTAACGACTGTTCTGTAAATTTTCTGATACTTCTTCTTTCCTCGATAATGCTCATAAATACTCTCCTGTATCAATAATCTTTCCGTTCAGCACCGCCTGTTCCAGCCGCTCGCCGCAGTAAACAAGCTTCAGCGAGAAGAACGGGATATCGCGTTCCAGCAGACGCAGGAATACCTTATCTCCTTCCCAGAGCGGCAGGTCGTACATCTTCTGCTTGTCCACCCATTCCAGCTCGCCTTCGTCGCAGGTCTTCACCTCGCCCGAAAAGTCCTTCGCATGGAAAAGATGCATATATTCCGTCGGCCAGCGGTCGGATACGAAGGTCACGATGCCCGCATAGCGCGGCTCGGAAAGAGTAAGTCCCGTTTCCTCGTAAGCCTCTCTGAGGACACAATCCTCGGGGCTCTCCTTATCCTCGAATTTCCCGCCGATGCCGATCCATTTGTCCTGATTTGCATCATTCTGCTTTTTGATGCGGTGCAGCATGAGGTATTTCCCATCCTGCTCGATATAGCAAAGCGTGGTATTGATCATTCTTCCGTCACTCCTCTGATCGCGGCAATACCGCATTCCAGCATGTCATCCGTCGGCTCGATGGTCGTGATATAGCGCTGCATCAGCTTTCCGAGGAAGCCGATCATGCGGGAAAGCCCGTTATCATGCTTCTCCGCATAGCGCATTCCCTCATATGCGATCCCGAAGATCACGAGCGTCGCCGCGAGGTCCACCGTGATATAAAGCACTTCGCTTTTGAACGGCGGCAGGAATGTCTCCAGCAGCAATACCGCCGTGATCACATTCGCCGCGAGCCCCGATCCGCATCGGATATGCTCCTTACTCTGCATGCGTACGTTCTCTACCGTAAGCGGCAAGCCTTTTTCATAGCAGCTGATGGATTTATGCTCCGCCGCATGATACATAAAGAGCCTCCTGCAGGCAGGGATCCTGCGCAAGATAACGATCAGTACGGTAAATTCCGCAGCGATGATGCCGACCGAGATGAGGTTATATACCAGCCACGACGATGTCGTGATCACCTTCTCCAGCCATAATCCGAGAAGG
>JAZRGP010000247.1:0-3444 GCA_045644225.1 Christensenellaceae bacterium
ACCTACAGTTGCGGAAGTATTCGTATACGTCGTCTTTGTCGTCGTATAGAGCGTTGTATACGTTCCGCCGCTGCTCGTTGCACGGTGGATCTCATACTTGGATGCACCTTCTACCGCATCCCATTTGAGGTACGGCTTGCCCGAGGTAGCAGACGTCGTGAGCGTTACAACGGGTCTTGCGCAGTCGCAGGTTACAGACTGCGCTGTACTGAATGCACTGTCGCCGTAGCTCGTCGTCTCGCAGATCGCCTTGACCTTGTAGTAATAGGTCTTGCCTACCGCTGCGGAAGTATTCGTATACGTCGTCTTTGTCGTCGTATAGAGCTTTGTGTATGTACCGCTGCTGCTCGTTGCACGGTGGATCTCATACTTGGATGCACCTTCTACCGCATCCCACTTGAGGTACGGTTTGCCCGAGGTTGCAGATGTCGTGAGCGTTACGACGGGTCTTGCGCAATCGCAGGTGACAGACTTCACTGCGCTGAATTCGCTGTTGCCGGATTCTGTGCTGCTGATCGCCTTGACCTTGTAGTAATAGGTCTTGCCTATTACTGCGGAAGTGTTCGTATACGTCGTCTTTGTCGTCGTGTACTGCTTGTAGAAAGTGCCTGTCTTGCTCGTCGCACGCCAGATCTCGTACTTCTCCGCACCGTCTACCGCATTCCACTTGAGATACGGTTTGCCCGATGTTGCGCTCGTTGTTACGGTAAGCGCAGGAGTATCGCACTTTTTGGCTGCGTATTTGAAGAGCATCGGTTCGCTGTCGACAAATACCTCAGCACTGCCGAACATCGCCCTTACCTTGAAGTAATATGTCTTACCGGGCTGCACTGTAGTATCGGTATAGGACTTTCCTTCACCGGCATAATGGCAGTAATATTCGCCGTCAGCCTCTGTCGAAATAAGCACTTCATAGTTGAACGCACCGGATACTCCGTTCCAACTGATGATGGGATAACCCGTTCCTTCTTCGGGTTTGATCCATGCTTCAAGAGCGACCGATCCCGGTCTGCCGCATACCGTGTAGGAAGGACCGCCGATCACGATATCCATACCGACGATCTTGCCCGATTTGATATGATAGTAGTAATCCTTATTCGGTTCGAGACCCGTGTCGATGAAATCACAGTTGTATGCGATCGCATAGAAGGAGAATTCTCCCTCGGGTTCTTCCGAACGGAAAACATAGTACAGATCCGCGGAATTGACCTTGTTCCACATTACCTTGATGGAATCAGGACCTGCGGGGATCGCTGCAACGTTTCCGGGAGCGCCGACAGTCGGAATATAGGAGAGAGACCAGGACGGAACACCTGCTGTGGGGATCTGACCGTTGATCCGATATGCAGCGACCTTGTAGAAATATTCCGTACCGAACATAAGGTCCGCATCCAGCATATTTGTGTCCGTAGTTACGCGATAGAGCGTAAAGTTTTCGTCATAGCCCGAGCCTACGCTGCGGTATACATAGTATCCTGCTGCGCCATCGACCGCATCCCAGTAGAGTCTTGCGGAAGTTTCGCTTTCGGGATTAAGCCAGAGATTCGTGGGTGCGGGCAGACCCTTCGCAGGGATCATCTGCTGCTCGACGAGCGTAATGCCGCAAGTACCGCAGTATTTGCCCTCTGTCCAGCCTGTAGTCGTTTCTGTCGCATCAACGCCGGGCATGATCATTTCGAGGTGATCGCCATAGCCCAGATAGCGGTTTTCGTCATATTCCGCACAGCGCGCACAGTATCTCTGTTCGATACCTTCCTGCTGGCAGGTCGGCTGCTGAGAAACAAACCAGTCTGTCCACTGATGAACGGGAACCCAGTTCAGGTTGCTGCCGAAGCTGTTGCGGACTGCCTCTGTCCAGCCGAATCCCGGAGCGCAGGGATATCTGATCTCTGTTGTTTCGGGAATGCCTTCGAACACGCCTTCGCCGATCTCACTCGGAGCGATGCCGAAGAACTCGACGTATTCAAGATCCGTGTTATTTGCAAATGCATAGTCGCCGATGGATGTTACAGAACCCTTCAGCTCAATACCCTTGATATGCTCGCAGCCCTCGAATGCATGATCGCCGATTTCGGTGACGCTTTCCCATACCCAGACGAGACCTTCTGCATTACGCATACCCGTAAATGCATAGTCGCTAATGGAAGTCGTTTTGTCGGAAAGCATGATACCCGTGAGCTCACTGCGGTAGTTATGCCACGGTGCATCTTCAGGAGATGTGAATGCAGGCATTTCGACCATGCCTTCGCCGCCATAGTAGAAGAAAAGCCCATTACTGTCGGGAATATCCCACATCAGACCGTTTCCGAGATCACCGCCTCTTTGTGCGATGATTACCTCTGTCTTGATTCCGCCGCATTCCGTACAGTTGTACATCATCTGACCGTCTGTTTCGAGCGTCGGCGGAATATTGACGCAGCCTTCATCCCAGGAGTGACCCTTTGCTTCGATCACGAGAGATTCATAGTGATCGCAGACCGTACATGCGTTGCGCTCCTCGCCTGCCTGCGTACAGGTCGGTGCGGAGAATTCCTCCCAGCCGCCGAAGCTATGCGGCAGAGCCTCGATCTGCAGAATTTCGACCTTTCCGCAGACCGCACAAGTTCTTTCCTTCTCGCCTTCCTGCGAGCAGGTCGGAGCGGTCGTTTCGACCCATTCTCCGAATTCATGATTTGCCTTCCATGTCAGCGTACCGCCGAAGCCTTCGTTATTTGCAACGATATCATTCCATGTTTCGTTGCTGCAGGGATAGAATGCGGTTGCCGTTACGCCGGCGAATGCATCAACTGCGAATGTCGAGGGATCGCCTGTGAAAACGATCTTGTTAACAGAAGTGTTACCAAATACGTTCGGGCCGATCACCGTTTCGCCGAGGAACTTGACCGTCTCAAGCTTATCGCAGTAAGTGAATACACCTTCGGAAACAGTGAGCAGGCTTTCAGGCAGAACAACACTCTTAATGTTGCTGCAGTTATGGAATGCATAGTCAGCGATGGATTCGATTCCTTCGGAGATGATGACCTCGTCAAATCCGCATCCGAGGAATGCCCTATCGGGAATCTCTGTAATTCCGCCGGGGATAGTTACCGAGCCGCGTACGCCCCCGCAGCTGTTGAATGCACCTTTACCGAGGCTCGTGAGAGAATCGGGAAGATCAATGCTTTCGAGATTTTTGCATTCTCTGAATGCCCAGTTTCCGATCGACTTGATCTGATCGCCGAATGCAAAGCTGCGGAGACTGCGGCACAGATCAAATGCCTGTTTATCGATCGTTACGATGCCTTCGCCGCCTGTTACGGTCTCGATACCACTGCTGTGGAATGCCTGGCTGCCGATCGACTTAACGCTTGCGGGGATATCGATCGTCTTAAGCGACTTGCAGCCGTAGAAAACACCTGCATTGGAATCGTTCACTACGCCGATCGTCGTTGCCGTTTCGGAGAG
>JAZRGP010000248.1:0-6664 GCA_045644225.1 Christensenellaceae bacterium
AGGTACCCTGGAACCGGATGCGATCACAGAAAACACGATTTCCGATTATCTGGATACGGCAGGTCTTCCGGATCCGGATCTTATGATCCGCACCAGCGGTGAACTTCGTTTATCCAATTTCCTTACATGGCAGCTGGCCTATACAGAGTTCTATTTTGTCGACGTACCGTGGCCGGACTTTGGAAAAGAGGAATTATTAAAAGCATTTGAAAAATATAATAAAAGAGACCGTCGTTACGGTGGTGTAAAATAACGCGCAACTGTCGGAGGAATGAATTGAAACAGAGGATTTTATCTGCTGCGGTTTTTATAGTCGTGCTGGCGGGATTGCTGTATCTGCACAGCTGGTTTTTGGTTTGTGCGATCGTTCTGCTTTCGCTTGTCGTTCAGCATGAAATGATAAAGGCATTTAAGCAGGCAGGCGTAGAACTGGTTTCGCCGATCTTATATGCATTTTCGCTGCTGACGATGCCGATCTATTATTTCTACGGTCTGCCGGCGGTGTTTGTATTGCAGATGTTTGCGGTTTGCCTGATATTCGTTGCCGCAACGCTGTTCCGCAAAACACTGAATTTCGACAGCATCATGGCGAGCATATTTAATATCTATTATCCGCAGATGTTCTTCGTGTTCTTCTATATGATCCTTTTTGTGAAGGATGCGAACGGCGTATGGGATATCGAACTCTCGAGGCTTATGATCCTGATCGCGATCGGCTGCTCCGTTATGACGGACACCGTGGCATATTTCGTCGGAACATTTTTCGGCAAAACGAAGCTTTGCCCTGAGATCAGCCCGAATAAGACTGTCGAAGGTGCGCTTGGCGGACTTGTCGGCGGTGTTGTTGGTGTGCAGATCGTTGCGATCCTCTTCGATAACGGCAGAGTGCATCTTGTTGAATACCTTGTGTTCTCCTTCCTGCTTTCCGTTCTGGCGCAGGTCGGTGACCTTGCGGCTTCGCTGATCAAGCGCAAGCTCGGCATCAAGGACTATGCAAATACGATCCCGGGTCACGGTGGATTTATGGACCGCTGCGACAGTACACTCTTTATTCTGCCGATCGTATATTTGTTCTATCACTTATATCTTGGATTGGGTTGAGGTGAAAATACTTGAAAAAGACTAAAGTTGCGATTCTCGGAAGTACGGGATCGATCGGTAAAAGCGCGCTTGCGGCGATCTCCCTGCATCCCGAACGCTTTGAAGTAACTGCGCTGACTGCGCACGCGAATATTTCGCTGCTCATGGAGCAGGCGAGAACATTCTCTCCCAAATATATCGCTGCGAGCGGCGGCACATTCTCTGAAGAGATCAAAGGTATCCGCATGGGAACGGGACCCGAGGCGATCCTCGAGGCCTGCGACGGTGCGGATGTTGTGCTTCTCTCGATCATGGGCATGGCGGGGCTTCCTGCATTTGAATACTGCATCAAAAACGGTATCAAGGTAGCGCTCGCGACAAAGGAAGCGATGGTTTGCGGCGGCAGGCTCGTCAGAGACCTGATCGATCAGACGGGAACGGAAGTTCTGCCTGTAGACAGCGAGCTTTCCGCGATCTTCCAGTCGATGGCGGGGCATACGAAAGAGGACGTCAAGCGCATCCTGCTGACGGCTTCGGGCGGTCCTTTCCGCAAAGCGACGCTTGAGGAGATCAAAAATGCCACTAAGGCGCAGGCGCTGAAGCATCCGAACTGGAGCATGGGCGCGAAGATCACTATCGACAGCGCGACGATGATGAACAAGGGTCTCGAGATCATGGAGACGAGATGGTTCTTTGACGTTGCTCCCGATAAGATCCAGGTCGTAGTGCATCCCGAAAGCATCGTGCATTCCATGGTGGAATATTATGATAACTCCGTTCTGGCGCATCTGGCGCATCCCGATATGCGTCTGCCCATTCTTTATGCGCTCTCTTATCCCGAAAGACTGTATTCGGGAACACCGCAGGCGGATTTCTTCAAGATCGGTACGCTGCATTTCGAAGAACCCGATCTCGAGCGTTTTCCCTGCCTGCAGCTTGCGTACGAAGCGGTCAAAAATGACGGTGCGCTGCAGCTCGTGCTGAATTCCGCAAACGAAGTCGCGGTCGATCTCTTCCTTAAGGATCGCTTCGGCATCATGGGCATCTATGATATGGTTGCGGATGCGATGCAGAAGTTCTCGGATATCACCGTGAACAGCTTTGATGATATCTATCGTCTGGATAAAGAGATCCGCGATTATTGCGTATCCCGTGATAGAATGATTTAAAAATGAGTATAATTTATTGCGATAATATGGCTCCGTTCATCGGAGCCTTCGCATTCGATAAAGGAGATGCTGACAGTTAATGTTGATTACGATATTATGTATCATCGCCGCGATCCTGCTGATCGGTCTGTTTGTCACGACGCATGAATTCGGGCATTATTATGTCGGGAAAAAGTGCGGCATCGGGATCGTCGAGTTTGCCGTTGGTTTCGGGCCGAAGCTCTGGTCAAAGGTAAAAAACGGGATCAAGTATTCCATCCGTGCGATCCCTCTTGGCGGCTTCACGCAGTTTGTGGGCGAGGATGACGACCTCCCCGATAATCCCGTCGCATTCAACAATGCGCCGCTCTGGAAGCGATTCCTGACGATCGTAGCGGGTCCTGTCATGAACCTGATCTTTGCGCTGATCATGTGTATGGTCGTGCTCGTGGGCTACGGGGATGCTGCTCCGTATATCGTCGAGGTGCATGAAGGCATGCCTGCTGAGGAAGTCGGTCTTCAGTATGGTGACCGTATCGCGGCAGTCGATGGTGTGACGATCGATTTCTATGATTTTGACTTTCAGAAGACCGCTCTCGGGAAGGGTCTTGGAAAATACGAAGGAGACAGCGTTGAGCTGACGGTCGACCGTGAAGGTGAGATGCATGTACTGCAGGTTCCGATAAGAGATACCGAAGACGGCAGGATGATCGGCATCAGCTACGGCGTTTTCCGCAGAAAATTCTCGTTTTTCGAAGGAATGCGCCTGAGCTTTAAGTGGATGGGTTGCATCATCATAAGCCTTCTGGAGACGCTCTGGGGGCTGATCGCATTTGGCAAAGGTGTTGAGGATGTCGGCGGAATCGTCTATACGACGAAGATCATTTCCGACGTGATCCGAACGGGTCTTGAGAACGTATTCCGTGTTGCGTGCGTTATCAGCGTGAATCTCGGGATATTCAATCTCCTGCCGTTCCCTGCGCTGGATGGCGGCAGGCTCGTGTTCATCGGGATCGAGAAGATCACGAAGAGAGGTGTATCGAAGAAGGTCGAAGGGATCGTCAATTTTATCGGTCTTGCGATCCTCATGGTGCTTGCTGTGCTGCTGATCTTTAAGGATTTCGGCACGATTTTCGGGTAAAAATAAATGAAAACAAGAGAAATTAATATCGGAAACGTAATCATAGGCGGCGGAAATCCCGTTGCGATCCAGTCGATGTGCAACGTCGATACCTGCGATACAGAGGCTGTTGCAAAGCAGATCCTTGAGCTGGAGCAGGCGGGATGCGAGATCATCCGCGTTGCGGCATATGACGAAAATGCCGCAAGGAATATCAAAAATATCAAGGAATACATCCATATCCCCATCGTTGCGGACGTTCATTTCGACCATCGTATCGCGATCGCGGCGATGGAGAGCGGCGCAGATAAAGTTCGCATCAACCCCGGTAATATCGGCTCGCACGACCGCATCAGAATGGTCGTCGATTGCGCTAAGGAGCATCATATCCCGCTGCGAGTCGGTGCGAATACGGGATCGCTCGCAAAGAATTATCATGAAATGGACCGTGCGGATGCGCTGGTGGAAAGCGCGATGGAAAACATCCGCATTCTTGAAAAAGAGGGTTTTTACGATATCGTTGTATCGCTGAAGGCTTCGGATGTATCGGATACGGTCAGGGCATATCGCAGAATGAGCGAGACCGTGGATTATCCGCTGCACCTTGGTGTAACGGAAGCGGGGATCTATTCTTCCTCGATCGTGAAATCCTCCATGGGCATCGGCGCGCTGCTGATCGACGGCATTGGCGACACAGTCCGCGTATCCATCACGGGCGGTGTGCTGGAAGAAGTCTCCGCGGCAAAGGATATCCTGCGTTATGCGGGAGTGCGCAGCTTCGGCCCCGAGATCATATCCTGCCCGACCTGCGGACGTACGCGCATCGACATTCCTGCGCTTGCTGCGAAGGTCACTGAGGCGACGAAACATATCGATAAACCCGTAAAAATTGCCGTTATGGGTTGCGTTGTAAACGGACCCGGCGAGGCGAGGGGATGTGACCTCGGTATCGCAGGCGGCGAAGGTGAAGGATTGCTCTTTATCGAGGGCAAACCCATTAAAAAAATTGAGGACAAGTATTTGCTCGACGAACTCGTCAAAGCGGCGGAGGAGGCAGCAAAGAAATATCAGTAAGGAATTATGAACGCAGCGGAACGAATCAATCAGATCATCACAGAAAACAATCTCAACAATATTTCCTACGAGAAAATGACGTATACCCGTTCTACGGGCACGTACGCCCTGTATTTGGTGTGCAATGAGTCGGTCGATAAGAAATTCAAGGACAAGCTCCGCGGCATCTTTGTGCGCGAGCTGGAGGCTGTGAGAGGCAAGCTGAGACTGATCGTCCGTCAGCCCGCGGGGAACCTCTCGACGGATGACTCTGCGTTTGAAGAAGAACTCAAGAACTACATCATCGAAGCGGAACCTGCGCTGCTGCCCTTTGTTAAGGGATGTGCAGTTAAGCGCGAAGGCGATCAGATCCATCTTTCTTTTAACAGAGATATCGCTCCCGACCTTTTCCGTGCGACGCGTCTGCCTGAGAAGATCGAGAATTATTTCAAGGCGACTTTCCGCATGGATATCAAGATCCGTGAGATGATCTGCGATGTCTGCGTTTCGGATGAAGAATACGTTCCGAAAGAAGAATCCGACGTTAAGGTCCCTGAAGCAGCACCGCTTCCGCCGAAAAAGGTCGAAAAACCGAAGGAAAAGCCCGCTGCACCTGCAAATGAGAATCCCGACATCATCCTCGGCAAGGCATTCCGCGACGAGCCGACGGAGATGCAGTATATCACAGAGCTTGGCGTAACGCTTGCTGCGGAAGGTGAAGTCATCAGCAGCGAGGTAAAGCTCGTCAAAGACGGAAAATTCACCATCCTGCTCTTCAACATCACGGACTTCACGACGACACTCTCCTGCAAGGCATTCCTGCGCGGCGATCAGAGTGAAAAGGTCTCTGCGGTAAAGGCAGGGAAGTACTTCCGCATCCGCGGCAGACTGGAGGAAGACAATTTCTCCAAAAACCGCGACGGTTCGCCCATGCAGATCTTTACGGTAACGGATATCCGCAAGGCGGAGAAACCCGTCCGCAAGGATACGAGCGAAGAGAAGCGCGTAGAGCTGCATCTGCATACAAACATGAGCTCTATGGACGCGATCCCTTCTGCGAGCGCTTATATCAAGCAGGCTGCGGCATGGGGGCATAAGGCGATCGCCATCACGGACCACGGTGTCGTTCAGGCATTCCCTGAGGCTTCGGGTGCAGGCAAGGCGAACGGTGTAAAGATCATATACGGCATGGAAGCCTATATGTTTGACGATATGACGCCCGTATACAGCGGCAGACCGATGAAATTTACGGATCGTTTCGTTGTATTTGATATTGAAACGACGGGCTTTGATTTTGATGCGTGCGCGATGACGGAGATCGGTGCGGTGCGTGTGGAAAACGGCGTTGTCATCGATAAATTCGGCACGATGGTAAACCCCGGTCATCCCATTCCCGATGAAGTCGTGGAGGTCACGCATATCACGGACGAGATGGTCAAGGATGCGCCCGAAGAGCGGCTTGCGCTTGCGGAATTCCTCGCATGGCTTGGCGATGACATCGTCTGTGCGCATAACGGCAACCGATTTGACTTCGGTTTTGTCAAAACAAAGTGCAAGAAATACGGTTATTCCTTTGATAACGATACATTTGATACGCTGACAGTTGCACGCGTGCATCTGCCTGAGATGAAAACGCATAAGCTGGATAAGCTTGCGCTGAAATACGGCATTACATTTGAGCATCACCGCGCAGTAAACGACGCTGACTGCACGGCAAAGATCCTGATGAAGATCTTTGGTGAGATGGAGGAGCAGCACGGTATCCATTCTCTCGAGGAAGTAAATGCACTCAACACTGTGGACGTCGTGGAAAAGACATCCCATCCCGTGCATACGGTCATCCTCGCGAAGAACAAGACCGGTCTTACGAACCTCTACAGACTGATCTCGATCGGTCATCTGGAATACTTCAAGCGCCGTCCGCGTATCCCGAAGAGCGCCGTTGCGGCACACAGAGAGGGTCTTATCATCGGCTCTGCCTGCTGCGAAGGAGAGCTGTTTGAATCCATTACTTACGGAGCGGATGAAAAAAAGACCGAGGAAATCGCGAAGTTCTACGATTATCTCGAAATTCAGCCGCTGGGGAACAATGCATTCCTGACACGCGAACGCAAGCTTTCCGGCGAGGCGAAGCTCCGCGAAGTCAATCAGTATATTTACGATCTTGCGAAGAAGCAGAACAAGCCCATCGTTGCGACCTGCGACTGTCACTTCCTTGAGCCTAAGGACGAGTGCTTCCGTCGAATCATCATGGATTCCATCG
>JAZRGP010000249.1:0-5334 GCA_045644225.1 Christensenellaceae bacterium
CTCGTAATGCTGGAAACACTCGGCAAGCAGCTCAATATCGCTACTCCCATCTGTACAGCACTGATCGAAATGGCAAATGCTGCACTGAAGCGTGATTTCCGTGCGATCGGCAGAACGATCGATAAACTCGGCGAAGAGAACATCAAGAAAATTCTTAAGGATAGAAAAGAAAGATGAGTATTACAGCTAAACTGAAAAAACGCATCAAGCGCGAGATTTTTATCAGAGAACTCAAGAAAAAGAACTATATGCGCCTCACAGCTGCGAGATGGTTCGAAATGGTCCGCAAGGATAACCTCAACTGCCCCGAAGAGATCTCTTCCGAAGACCTCAAGAAGGCTCATTCTCTCGGATACCTCAGCAAGAGCATCATGTCCCTTGGCATGGATGCGATCAAGAAGCAGAGCCGTATTTCCGATCTTGACTATCTGTCTCTTCGTCCGATGAACAACAGCTTCTCCAAGTGGATCGAAGACGTCAACACAATGACACGTATCCTGCCCGGATATGCTCACAGACTGCCGAAGATCATCTACAGCATTTCCGTAAGAAACGGCCTTAAGGTCCTCGATTATCCCTCTGCTGAAAGAGAACTCACAGTTGATGATATCGTTGAGACGATCAAGCAGGCTGACGGTCTGCTGCAGCTCCGTCCCGCATTCTGGAATTCCGACAACGCTACATTCAACATGGGATATTACGATGAAAATGTCCTCACGATGGATGACAGCTATATTTCTCATGCAGCGCTCGAACGTCTGCTGCTCGCAAGAAAGACGAACTATCTTCTTACAGAATACGTTCCTTATGACTATCAGTTAACGGAAGAATGGAACAAAAAGGCTTACTATAAGTTTTATATCGTAAGCGAAGGCGATAACTCCGCACGCATCGCATCTGCCGCTGCTTTCGTTCTCGATCCCGAAGCGGAAGAACCCGTATACGCTCAGTATCATATCGATCTCGCTGCAGGCAAATTCGTTTATGAAGACGGCGCTGAATATGCGATCCCGAACTTTGATGTTATCAAAGAAGATCTCATCGGCATGGCAAACTGCATCCCGCAGATCAGATATTTCTCTGTAAACGTAGCGGTAACGGAAGACGGCTTCAAGATCGTAAGCACAAGCTACGAACCCGAGCTTCCCATGACGAGCATCGACGACGATCTGAATGAATATCTCAAGAACTGGGCTGCATTCAGAAAGACGCAGAAGGATGCTCCCGCATTTACACCCGAAAAATTCAGATATAAGAGATTTGTCGAACACGTTAAGCGCGACTGCCGTCCCGGTATGCGTCCTTACATGCAGAAGACATGGGAAAATGCGCTTAAGAGCGACAGAAAGTGGAAGGGCACTACCAAGGAACAGAAACTGTGGGCATGGGAACGCGGCTTCCTTTCCTTCAGAATCGGTCAGTATAACCTCACAGAGGATAACTACCGCAATATGCTCTCTGACTACGACTATCATTGGCTCAACCGCGTAAACAACATTTACCAGATCTGGATCAACGATAAGACAACGTTCCGTTATTCCATGGAACCGCTCAAAAAGTTCATTCCCGATTATTATTTCTCTGTTTACAAGAGAGATGACGAGACGATGGTATCCCGCATGCAGGATTGCCCCGAAGAGATCGGCAACGGTTTCGAAGGTATCCTCGATGTCATCCGCAGAGATGCGATCGTCGTATTCAAGCCCTCCGCAGGCTTCCACGGTGACGGTTTCTACTGCCTGGAATACCGCGAAGATAAGTACTGGATCAACGGCGAAGCAACAGATGCAAAGGGTATCGAAGATCTTATCCGTGCGCAGAAGAACAACTACGTTGTTACATCCTATATCATCATGAACTCCAAGCTCAAGGAGATCTATCCGAAGTCCGTTAACTCCATCCGTGTTATGGTCATCAACCGTTTCGGCTACGAACCCAAGATCATGCAGACATATCTGCGAATCGGTTCCTCCAGAACAGGTTATACCGACAACGTTGGCTACGGCGGCATCTGCGCTATGATCGATACAGAGACGGGCAAGCTCTATAATCCCGAAACACTCGTGGATCATATCTACTATCCCTGCCCGAATCACCCCGATACAGGTACGCTGATCGAGGGTATCGAGATCCCGCACTGGGAATACATCAAGGAAAATGTCGTCAGGATCAGCAGACTTTTCCCCGAACTCGAATACCTCGGCTTCGACGTAGCTGTCACGGAAGACGGCTTCAACATTATGGAGATCAATGTTCATCAGGATCTTCATAAGGTTGCGCTGCATTCCGACGAAGTTCGTGCGTACTATCAGGAACGCATCGAATACAAGAAGAAGATGTACAATATCAAGAAACTCAAGTATTGGTATTGATCTCTTCCACAAAATCCCGACCCTTAAGCAATACCATGGGCATTCCCATGGTATTGCATCTATTATTTGAAATTTATGGCTGGATTGATTAAAAAACTATATCCGATATCACTGGTTCTGCAGGGCTTTTCTTATAGAACAGCGAAGGAATTCAGTTCTGTTCGCAGATCCGTAAACGAAGGTCAGGCAAAGTCCATCATGCGTATGCTTCCGTTTGACGTAACGTTTGATAAGATGTTTGCCGACCTGCTTACGACGCGCCGCGTTCTCAACGAATCCAAAGAGGATTTCCCAAAATTCTACGGTATCGTTGCAAAGCGCGATGAAGAGCTCGTGATCTGCCCGCTTGAAGATGCAGGCACACGCGAAAAACTCACTGCCGAGGATATCATCCGTCTTTTGACCGAAAACGGTTCTCTCAATATTCGTCCGTGCTTCAGCAAGCTTAAGGGCAGGGTAGAGCGCCTCTCTTATGCAGACGGCACATTCTCCTTAAACGGTGCTGAAGTAACGCGAGAAGCCCTTACAGAGCGCATAGACGACCTCACCGAAGATTCACTCATTATCGGCGGCTTCGAGGCTGCTGAAGCTTATGATTGCGAATATCCCATCCTGCATGCGATCTATCTCCGCGATTACCGAATCGGTGAAAGCAGATGTGCATTTATCGCGGATCATGCCGACGGAAAGGGGAGGATCAACGTTTACAGCGGTAAGATCGTTTCTGCCGCAAACACAGATGATCCCATCGTCAGAAAAGCATACGAAGCAGCAAACCGCGCCGCTAAGAAATATCCCGAGGCACCGTATCTCGATATCGCAGTCGTGCTTTCGGAAACGCATCCGACGATCTGGCAGGTCGATTCGGGAAAAGAGCTTATCTGGCTGAAGGATCTTCCGAAAGAAGTCAGCGAGTTCCTCGAATTGCGCAGAAATATGCCCGTGCAACCCGTTAAGCATAAGCAGGGCGGATTGAAGCGCATCTATAACTATGCTTTTGCCGCATATGCCAAGAAAAAAGGCTTTCTCGACTATATGTACAGAAACTGGCTGCGCGGTGTAAAGGACGACAATCTCGTTACGACCACGACAGCGAAGGAAAAGCGCTGGGCGCATAAACGCGGATTTTACTCCTACCGCATCAAGCAGTACGGTCTCACCGAGGAAAACTACCGTGATATGCTCTCGGACTATGAATACAAGCGGCTTCGTCCGATCAACGGATGGTACCAGAAGTGGCTTTGGGATAAGGTTTTCATGTATTACGTCATGTCGCCTTATCATGATGTTCTCCCGAAGCATTTCTACAGGATCGTACCCATGCCCGATGGCAATAAGATCATCTCTTTTGATCTGAATGCCGACCATGATGCTGATATCAGCGACCTGATCGCATTGATCACAGAGCAGAAGCGCATCGTTGCGAAGCCTGCGATCGGTTCTCACGGTCAGGGCTTTTACAAGATGGAATGGGATGCTGAGCAGAGCTGCATCAGGATCAACAACGATGCATACACCGAAATGGAATTTGCGGACTTCATCAAGCAGCTTGACAAGCCGTATTTCCTCTCCGAATACGTGGAGATGCACGAACACCTGAAGCGCATCTATGACGGCGTTGTCGGCACTGTACGCGTTATGGTGATCGATATCGGAGGACAACCGAAGGTGGCGAGCGCATATATGCGCATCGGCTCCAGTAAAACAGGGCATACCGATAACCTCGATTCCGGCGGACTTGTAGCAAGAGTCAATGCCGAAACGGGCAGATATGACGAAGTTGAAATGCTTTGGGATCATAAATACGTACTCTGCGATACACATCCCGACACAGGCACCGAGCTGCAAGGCTATCTGCCGAACTGGGAATTTATCAAGGAACGTCTCGCTGAGATCGCAGCATATCTCTATCCGCTTGAATATCTTGGATTCGATGTCGTCATCACGCCGAACGGATTCCAGCTCCTCGAGATCAATACACATCAGGACCTGCACCGTTATCCCGAATATCCGCAGGAAGTAAAAGATTATTTCAAGCGCAAGAGCGCATTAAAGAAGTAATAAAAAAAGACCACTCAGTTGAGTGGTCTTTTTGATTAACTGATTATTCAGCGTTGTCTTCTTTCTTCTTGCCCTTCATGAGTACGTTTGTGAGGATACCGATGATGAGAGCTGTAGCGATGGATGTGATCTGGATGCCGCCGAAGTTGAGAACGAGACCGCCGATACCTGTTACGAGGATAGAGCTTACAACGTAAAGGTTCTTGTTGTCGCCGAGGTCGACCTTCTGGATCATCTTAAGACCGGAAACTGCGATGAAGCCGTAGAGAGCGATGCAGATACCGCCTACAACACAGCTCGGGATCGTGTTAACGAATGCTACGAAAGGTGTAAAGAAGGAAAGCACCATTGCAAAAATTGCTGTAAGGATGATCGTATAAACGGAAGCATTTCTTGTGATAGCAACGCAGCCTACGGATTCGCCGTATGTTGTGTTGGGGCAGCCGCCGAATACAGAACCAACGATCGTGCCGACGCCGTCACCGAGAAGTGTTCTGTTGAGACCGGGTTCCTTGATAAGGTCTCTGCCGATGATGGAGCTGAGGTTCTTATGGTCAGCAACATGTTCTGCAAGGATAACGAAAGTTACCGGACCGAACAGCAGGAAGATCTGAGCAACTGTAGCCCAGCTCATGTTTACAGTGCCTTCGCCGATGAGCTTAACAAACATGAAATCCGGAACAGAGAAGATGCTTGCAAAGCTGAAGTCTGTGAACAGGCTTACAATGGGTGTGAAGTCGATGAGCTTGAGGTAATCAACATTTGCAGCTGTGCCGATAACCGTAAAGATCGTAGCAAGAACATAACCTGCGAGAACACCGATGATGAAGGGGATGAGCTTCATGCCCTTGCAGCCCTTCGCGGAAACAAGAGCTGTTACACCGAATGTAACAAGACCGCA
>JAZRGP010000250.1:0-4467 GCA_045644225.1 Christensenellaceae bacterium
GGTCTATGACCGCCTGAAGGAAGAGGTCAAGGCAGGCGTGCAGACCATCCAGTATCAGATCAATACACTGATGACGACGAACGGTCAGTCGCCTTTCGTTACGTTGTTCCTCAATCTCAAGGAAAACGACGAATATATCGAAGAAAACGCGATGATCATCGAGGAAGTCCTCGAGCAGCGCTATCAGGGCATCAAGAACGAAAAGGGTGTTTACGTCACTCCTGCGTTCCCGAAGCTCGTTTATGTGCTCGATGAGCATAACTGCCTCAAGGGCGGAAAATACGATTATCTCACGCGCATCGCGGTCAAGTGCTCCGCAAAGCG
Source organism: Christensenellaceae bacterium (assembly GCA_045644225.1). Taxonomy (GTDB): domain Bacteria; phylum Bacillota; class Clostridia; order Christensenellales; family Christensenellaceae; genus JAZRGP01. Next base: position 325 of record JAZRGP010000250.1, read on the forward strand.
CCTCTATCCCGACTATATCTCCGCAAAGAAGATGCGCGAGAACTATCAGGGCAATGTGTTCTCTCCTATGGGCTGCAGATCCTTCCTTGCACCGTGGAAAGATGAGAACGGAAACTATAAATTCGAAGGCAGATTCAATCAGGGTGTCGTTTCGCTGAACCTCCCGCAGATGGGTCTGATCGCAAATGTCGGCGAAGAGAAGTTCTGGGAGCTGATGGAAGAACGCCTGCAGATCTGCTTCGAGGCGCTGATGTGCCGCCACGAATCCCTCAAGGGAACCATCTCGGATACAAGCCCCGTTCACTGGCAGTACGGCGCGATCGCGCGTCTCGGCAAGGGAGAGGTCATCGACAAATATCTCTATGACGGATATTCCTCCATCTCGCTCGGCTATATCGGTCTTTACGAGCTTACCAAGCTGATGAAAGGCGTCAGCCATACAGAACCCGAGGGCAAGGAATTTGCGCTGCGCGTCATGAAGCGTCTGAATGCGGCATGTGCGGAATGGAAGGCACAGACGGGTCTCGGCTTTGCGCTCTACGGCACTCCCGCGGAATCCCTCTGCTATCGCTTTGCACGCATCGACAAGGAGCGCTTCGGCACGGTCGAGGACGTTACGGACAAGGGATATTACACGAACTCCTATCATGTCGACGTCCGCGAAGACATCGATGCGTTTACAAAATTCTCCTTTGAGAACGAATTCCAGGTGCTCTCCACGGGCGGTGCGATCTCCTATGTCGAGATCCCGAACATGCGCCATAACCTCGAGGCACTGGAGGATGTCGTAAAGTTCATCTACGATAATATCCAGTATGCGGAATTCAATACAAAGAGCGACTACTGCCATGTCTGCGGCTTTGACGGTGAGATCATCATCAACGATAATCTGGAATGGGAATGCCCCGCATGTCACAACAAGGATCAGAAAAAGATGAATGTTACCCGACGTACCTGCGGTTACCTCGGCGAGAATTTCTGGAATGTCGGCAAGACCAAGGAGATCAAGGCGCGCGTACTGCATCTGTAAGAAAAGGATAACGATATGAACTATGCTGCGATCAAAAAACACGACGTTGCGAACGGTCCCGGAGTAAGGGTATCGCTGTTCGTCAGCGGCTGCACGCATCACTGCAAGGGCTGCTTCAATCCCGAAACATGGGATTTTGCATACGGTCAGCCCTTCACTGCGCAGGAAGAGGACGAGATCATCGAGGCGCTGAAACCCTCGTATATCAAGGGTTTTTCTCTGCTTGGCGGTGAGCCTTTCGAGCCCTGCAATCAGCTTGTGCTCAGCGGTCTTCTTAAGCGCATCCGCAGGGAGCTCCCCGAAAAGAGCATCTGGTGCTACAGCGGTTATGACTTTGAGAAGGATATCCTCACGGGGTCGCTGGGAGAATGGCAGGTCACGGAGAGTATGCTCAGCTGCATCGATGTGCTCGTTGACGGAGAGTTCAAGGAAGAACTCAAGGATCCCAACCTGCGCTTCAAAGGCTCTTCCAATCAGCGCATCATCTGCGTGCAGGAATCCCTGGAAAAGGATGAGATCGTACACTGGACCCCTGAATACGGAGATAAATATGAAGGTAAGATTAAAAAAACTTGATGAAAGAGCAACCGTGCCGACATACGGTTCGGAATATTCCGCAGGAGCGGATCTTTACGCATGCCTCGCGGAGGAACTGACGATCGCCGCAGGAGAAACCGTCCTCGTGCATACGGGCATCGCGATGGAGATCCCCGAGGGTTACGTCGGGCTCATCTATGCGCGCAGCGGACTTGCGACAAAGCGCGGTCTTGCGCCTGCCAATAAGGTCGGTGTGATCGACAGCGATTACCGCGGAGAGATCATGGTCGCGCTGCATAACCACGGCAGCATCCCGCAGACTGTCGAACATGGAGAGCGCATCGCACAGATGGTGATCGCGCCGTTTTTAAAGGCGGATTATGAGCTTGCGGAGGAACTTGAGGATACCGTGCGCGGTGCGGGCGGCTTCGGTTCAACAGGAACGAAATAATCGGGAGGAAAGCAGTATGAACTGTCCTTATTGTGGATCGGAAATGAAAAAAGGCTCTCTCAGGAGCCGCGGATTTCAGTATTTTCTGCCGCATGGTGAAAAAGACATTCCGCTGTATTTTCCGCGGTATGTGGAAAAGCGCGGAGGGATCATGCTGCCGCCGGATACGACGGACAACTTTTCGTGGTCAAGAGGAGATCTCGACTGGCCCGAAGCATATGCCTGCGAATCCTGCAGACGGATCGAGATCAAATACTGAATAAGAAAAAGAACGAAAGTTTTTCCGTGCTTTCGTTCTTTTTTGTTGGAAAACAGATCAAAATGCGATACAATAGAATAAGAAGAGCAGATAACGGAGGAAAAGGAATGTTCAAGAGAAACAAACGTCCGCGCGAAAAACTGGAAGGCAGAGATGCGCTGATCGTCGGTCTGATCATGGCGGGTATCGTTGTGATCGGCATACTTTTGCCGATTCCGTCGGTGCGCGTGGTGAGCCGCCTTTCCTATGCGGCAGTCATCGCGGTCATCGCAGGGCTGATCTATCGGACGATAACAATTAGAAGAAGATAAAAAAAGAGCTATGGATCACATAGCTCTTTTTTATTATTCAAAATAACAGATCGAACGGGGATGCTCCGCAAGGAAATCCGAGATCTCCTTTGCCTTGTCTTCGTAGCCATCCTTGCCCATGAGGGCGAAGTTTGCGATCTTGCTCTCTTCGACACCCGGCTGATCGAATGCGTTGATATTCAGGAATTCCGCGAAGAGCGCCGTAGCGATCTCGAAGAACAGGAAAAGTGCGCCCAGAGTATAGGCATTGAGCTCGGAGATCGCGATGCGCATATTGGGCTTGTTTGCCTTGGTGAGCGCATAGGCGGTCGCGGCGAGTTCTGCGTGGATGAGGTCGTTGAAGCTCTGTCCGCAGAGGTAGCTGAGCTCGGGGATGTCGATGGGCGGCTGAGGCAGAGATACGGTCGTGCCGAAGTCCTCCACCTCGAGGAAGGTGATGATCTTATCGAAAGGACCGTCGATAAAAAGCTGGAACTGCGAATGCTGATCCGTCGCACCGACCGCACGGAGCGGTGTCTGACCGACGCGGACGATGTTGCCGTCGTTATCGCGGAGCTTGCCTAAGGATTCTGCCCAGAGCTGAGAGAACCAGTCCGAAACACCAGTCAGCGAATCGGAGTAGGGCATAAAGACGTTGGTGCTCATGCCTTGGCGCATCGCAGCGCAGCAGAGCGCGGCATACATGAGTGCGGGGTTCTTCTGCGGGACAGGATCGCTGCAGAGCGCGTCCATCGCCTCAGCACCGCTGAGCATTTCTTCGATATCCACGCCAAGCACAGCCGCAGGAAGCAGTCCGACTGCTGTCAGTACGGAGAAACGTCCGCCGATGTTGTCGGGGATGATATAGGTCCTGAATCCGCAGGTATCCGCGGCATATTTGAGGATGCCTCCGCTGCCGTTGGTCGTGACGATGATGTTGTCTTTCATCCGATCGCCCATGCGCTTGTGCAGGATGTCCGTGACGAACATAAAGTGCGCCAACGTCTCGACGGTGTTGCCCGATTTTGTGATGATATTGAACATTGTCTTTTCGGGATCGACGACATCGAGGAGCGCGATGATGGCATTCGGGTCGGAATTGTCGATGATATAAAAACGCACGCCGCGCCGATCTTTGGGCAGATCGTTGTAACGCAGGTGCTTAAGCGCCGTAAAAATAGCATGCGAGCCCATGGTGGAGCCGCCGATGCCGATCACGACGAAAGATTCAAAATTATCGTTAATGTATTCCGCTTCGCGGAGGAGTTCCGCGGGGTCGGTCGCACGGCGGACATTCGGCATGCGCCATCCGTGCTGAGGACGCTTTTCTTCCAGCGAAGCGCAGATGTCCGCGCATGCAGACATCTCTCGGGAAATATCCACCGAGGACATATTGCTGAAATCAAAGCAGATGTTTTTTTTCATGCGTTTCCTCCGTAAATTTTGCAAAAAATAATTTTTGCGTACTTCGCAAAGAACTTTGTAAGAATTTTAAGCACGTTCGGAACTACTCCAAAGAGAAATTCGTAGATCATTGCAAACATTGCAGTGACAACGGAGAAGACAACGGTTCCGA
>JAZRGP010000251.1:0-2517 GCA_045644225.1 Christensenellaceae bacterium
CTGCGAAATACCGCGGGGTCTTTTTGGTGGAAATGAAAATTATTAAAATACGCCTTTCCGCATCTCTGCAGAAAAAATCATCTTTTCGAATTAATACATGCCTCTCAGCTTTGCTGTCTTGACGATTCTGCTGATCGCGAGCATGTTTGCAGCCATTCTCAGGGAAACCTGCTTGTCCTGCGACATATCCCATACTTCGCCGAATGCCTTTGTCATGATGCGGTCGAGTTCGTCGTTGACCATTTCAACTGTCCAGTAGTGGTTCTGGAGGTTCTGTACCCATTCAAAGTAAGAGCATGTTACGCCGCCTGCGTTTGCAAGGATGTCGGGAACAACGATCTTGCCCATCTGATTGAGGATAGCGTCGCCTGCGTTGCTCGTGGGGCCGTTCGCGCCTTCTACGATATACTTCGCCTTTACGTTGGGAGCTGTTTCTTCTGTGATCTGGTTTTCCAGAGCAGCGGGGATCAGCAGGTCAACGTCAGCATAGAGAACTTCTTTCGCACCGAGGAGCTCGAGACCGTGGATCTCAGCATATTCCTTAAGTGTGTTGTGTCTGTCCTGTCTGAGGAATGTAACAACTTCATCGATATTGAAGCCGTTTTCGTTTACGAGCGTACCTGCTACGTCAGAGATCGCCTTTACCTTGCAGCCGAGACGATAGATCTCCTGAGCAGCCGTGCCGCCAACGTTACCCATACCCTGTACAGCAGCTGTAACGTCCTTGAACTTAAGACCGTATCTCTTGAGCAGTTCGCGAGCAGCGATTCTTACGCCAACGCCTGTAGCAGCTGTTCTGCCCTGGCTGCCGCCGAGTTCGATGGGCTTGCCTGTAACGATCGCAGGAACAACGTGACCCTTGAGTTTGCTGTATTCGTCAACGATCCAGCTCATTACCTGTGCGTTTGTGTTTACGTCGGGAGCGGGGATGTCAACATCGGGACCGATAACGGGAGCGATCGCAACCGTGTATTTTCTTGTAAGTGTTTCAAGCTCGCGGATGGAGAGCTTTGTGGGGTCGACAACGATGCCGCCCTTGGAGCCGCCGAAGGGGATTCCTACAACTGCGCACTTCAGAGCCATCCAGCCGGAAAGCGCACGTACTTCGTCTTTATCTACATTCTGGTGGTAACGGATACCGCCCTTAGCAGGTCCGCAAACCGTGCTGTGGTGAATACGGAAACCTTCAAATACTCTCTTGCTGCCGTCGTCCATTTCCATAGCAATGGAAACCTGAAGTTCTCTTTCAGCGCTCTTCAGCGGGAGATAATCTTTTTCTTCAAGACCCAGCTTAGCAGCTGCTTCGTCCATAACCGCGATCATTTTTTCCACCGGATTATACTTTGCCATAGATGTTCCACCCTCACATTTTTTATTATTTCCATCACCTCTTCCGCAGGCGATTAGATTGTCGGATTTTTTTGCAGATGCCGCATTCGGCGCTGCATACCTTACAGATATCATTTTACCTGATTTTCCCTCAAGGTAAATTCATTATATAACGATTTTTCGTAAAAATCAACACAAAATCTAAAAATTCGCAAAAATATTATTCTCAGCATTTTTGCTGATTTTTGTTATTTCTCCAAAAATGAAATTTCGAATTTCCCAAAATTTCATATTTATCACCCTAAAAGTACAGTTTTTTCAGCTTTTCCGTCTTTTTGAAGGATTGCATATGTTTGTTTTTTCAATTTCCGTCATTTTTGGCATTATTGCGTAAAACCAAATATTTGCAAACATATCGATTCGCGGACCCCATTCCCGAAAAGGCAAATAAAAAACCCGCCTTATTACATAAAGCGGGTTTCGGAAACCGTCTTAAAGATCGACGGAAATGTTCTGTTTTTCGATGTTGTGCTTTTCGCAGTAACCCGTGAGCATCATCGTCAGCGCGCCGTCGCCTGTTACGTTGCAAGCTGTGCCGAAGGAGTCCTGGATCGCAAATACTGCGAGCAGCAGACCCTGCGCTTCAAGACCGAAGCCGAGGATGCTGCCGACGATACCGAGGGAAGCCATAACTGTGCCGCCGGGTACGCCGGGTGCGCCGATCGCGAAGATCGCGAGCAGTGCGCAGAAGAGGATCATCGTGCCGACATTCGGCAGAGCGCCCGTCAGTACATAAGATACGATCATGCAGAAGAATGTCTCTGTCAGAACAGAACCGCAGAGGTGGATGTTCGCAAAGAGCGGTGTGCCGAAGTCGACCATGTCATCGCGGAGGACCTTGGACTTATGTGCGCAGCGAAGTGCAACTGCAAGTGTAGCTGCAGAGGACATCGTGCCGACTGCTGTGATGTATGCGGGACCGTAGTGTCTGATAACTTCGAAGGGGTTCTTCTTTGTGTAGATCGCAGCAGCGCCGTAAAGAACCGCCATCCAGAGGAAGTGACCAACGATTACGATCACTACCGCCAGCAGGAAGATCGGCAGCTGCTTTGTGATGGTTCCGTCGTAAGCGAGTACGCAGAATGTTGTCGCGATGAAGAAGGGCAGCAGCGGGATAACGACCTTGGA
>JAZRGP010000252.1:0-2984 GCA_045644225.1 Christensenellaceae bacterium
CCCCCAACCCCTTCTATACGGTGGAAGTGGCCCAGCGCTGCATGGCGGAGATCTTTCTCCCCACTATCCGGGGCATGGCGGCGGAGGGCCGGCCCTTCAAGGGCTGCCTCTATTTCGGCCTCATGCTGTCGCCTGCCGGCCCCAAGGTCATCGAATACAACTGCCGCTTCGGCGATCCCGAAACACAGGTCGTTCTGCCTCTGCTGGAAGGCGATCTCTTCGAGATCATGCAGGCAACGCGCGATGGCAAGCTCTCTGAGCTGGATGTAAAGTTCTCGGACGGCGCGGCATGCTGCGTTATCATGGCATCCAAGGGTTATCCGCAGAAGTATGAAAAGGGCTGCCCCATGTATCTGCCCGAACTCGGCACAGACGAACTCATCTATGTCGCAGGTGCGAAGCTTGCTGAAGACGGCACGCTCCTTTCCGACGGCGGCAGAGTTCTCGGTGTAACGGCAAAGGCTGATACGCTGGAAAAGGCGATCGAAAAGGCATATGCGATCGTTGACCGTGTTGATTTTGCTAACGGCTTCTGCCGCAGAGATATCGGTCAGCGCGCACTGAAAGCATTGAAGTAAGGAGAAAACCACATGGTTTACAGAGTATATGTAGAGAAAAAAGCAGGTCTTGCGAACGAAGCAGCTTCGCTTTATAAGGACATCACAGCGCTCCTGCAGATCGATTCTGTCAAGGGCGTGCGCATCCTCAACCGTTATGACGTTGAGAACATTTCCGAAGAACTCTTTGCTTCCTGCAAGGGTACGGTATTTTCCGAACCGCAGCTCGATATCGTAACAGAAGAGATCGAGGGTGCTGAAGGCAAGACGGTATTCGCAGTAGAGTATCTCCCCGGTCAGTTTGACCAGCGTGCAGACTCCGCAGCACAGTGCATCCAGATCATCTCCATGGGCGACAGACCCACGGTCCGCACAGCTCGCGTTTACATCCTCGATGGCGAGATCTCCGCAGAAGAACTCGCAGCGATCAAGAAGTATGTTATCAACCCCGTAGAAAGCCGCGAAGCTTCTCTTGAATGCTTCGAAACGCTTCAGGCGGAGTATGACATCCCCACAGAAGTAGCAACGCTCGACGGTTTCATCGATCTCGACGAAGCAGGCCTCAAGGCATTTATGGATGAAAAGGGCCTTGCAATGGACCTCGATGACATCAAGTTCTGCCAGAAGTATTTCCAGAGCGAACACCGCGATCCCACGATCACAGAGATCAAGATGATCGATACATACTGGTCCGATCACTGCCGTCACACAACATTCCTCACGACGATCGACAGCGTGAAGTTTGAGGACGAGCTCCTGCAGAAGACTTATGATGAATATCTTGAAGTCCGCCGCAGCATCGGCAGAACAAAGCCCATCAACCTCATGGACATCGGCACCATCGCAGCAAAGTATCTCCGTGCGAACGGTCAGCTCGATAAGCTCGACGAATCCGAAGAGATCAATGCCTGCACGGTCAAGATCGACGTTGAGATCGATGGCAAGAACGAGCCCTGGCTCCTTCTCTTCAAAAACGAAACACACAACCATCCCACAGAGATCGAACCTTTCGGCGGTGCGGCAACATGCATCGGCGGTGCGATCCGCGATCCGCTTTCCGGTCGTTCCTATGTTTACGCAGCAATGCGCGTAACAGGCGCTGCTGATCCTCTGAAGGATGTAAAAGACACTATGGAAGGCAAACTCCCGCAGAGAACCATCGTTACGACGGCTGCGGCAGGCTATTCCTCTTACGGCAACCAGATCGGTCTGGCGACAGGTCAGGTCGATGAACTCTATCACGACGGCTATGCGGCAAAGCGCATGGAGATCGGTGCGGTAATCGCAGCAGCTCCGCAGGAAAATGTCCGCAGAGAACGTCCCGCTGACGGCGATATCGTTATCCTCCTCGGCGGTAAGACGGGTCGTGACGGCTGCGGCGGTGCGACAGGCTCCTCCAAGTCCCATAACCTCAAGTCTCTTGAAAACTGCGGCGCAGAAGTTCAGAAGGGTAATGCTCCCGAAGAACGCAAGCTGCAGAGACTCTTCCGCAACAAGGAAGCTGCTCAGCTCATCAAGCGCTGCAACGACTTCGGTGCAGGCGGCGTTTCCGTTGCGATCGGTGAACTTGCTGACGGTCTGCATATCAACCTCAACGCAGTTCCCAAGAAGTACGATGGTCTTGACGGCACAGAGCTCGCGATCAGCGAATCTCAGGAACGTATGGCAGTTGTCGTAGAAAGCAAGGACGTAGCTCGTTTCTGCGAACTCGCAAAGCAGGAAAACCTCGAAGCTACCGTTGTTGCGGAAGTCAAGGCTGAGCCTAGACTCGTCATGACATGGAACGATAAGAAGATCGTTGATATTTCCCGTGAATTCCTCGATTCCAACGGTGCAGAGAAGCATATCGACGTTGCTCCCGCTGCTCCCAAGGCTTTCGGCAAGGAAGTTACAGGCAGCTTTACAGATAACATGAAGGCTCTTGCGACAGACCTCAATGTCTGCTCTAAGAGAGGTCTCTCCGAGAGATTCGACTCCACGATCGGCGCAGGCACAGTTCTCATGCCCTTCGGCGGTAAGTATCAGCAGACACCTATTCAGGCGATGGTCAACAAGATCTCCGTGGAAGACCGCGATACAAAGACATGCTCCTTCATGGCTTACGGCTACAATCCCTTCATCTCCGAGAAGAGCCCCTATCACGGCGCATATCTCGCAGTTGTGGAATCTGTTGCAAAGATCATCGCAGCAGGTGCGGAATATAAGGATGTTTATCTGACATTCCAGGAATACTTTGAAAAGCCTCTGAAGGATGGCGCTCGCTGGGGCAAGCCCATGGCAGCACTCCACGGTGCATGCAAGGCGCAGAAGGAACTCGGCATCGCTGCAATCGGCGGTAAGGACTCCATGAGCGGCAGCTTCGAACATATCGACGTTCCGCCGACACTCGTTTCCTTTGCAGTAACGACAGGTGCGATCGACGATGTT
>JAZRGP010000253.1:0-1515 GCA_045644225.1 Christensenellaceae bacterium
GTGGAGATGAGGTCTTCCACGACGACGACCTTCTGACCTGCTTCCAGCTTGCCTTCGATCTGGTTCTTTCTGCCGTGATCCTTAGCGCCGCTGCGAACATAGCCCATGGGGAGGTCGAGGAGGTGTGCAGTGATCGCTGCGTGAGCGATACCTGCCGTGGATGTACCCATCAGCACTTCTGCTTCGGGATAGTGTTCCTTGATAAGTGTTGCGAGACCGTTTTCTACGTCGTTACGGACTTCGATGGAAGAGAGTGTAAGGCGGTTGTCACAGTAAACGGGGCTCTTGATGCCGCTTGCCCATGTGAAGGGTTCTTCGGGGCGGAAGAAAACTGCCTTGATCTTCAGTAAATCTTTTGCGATGAGTTTCTGCATGATGTGGTTCTCCTTTTTATCCGATAAATTCATTTAAGCATCTTTCATAAGCCGCAACGGGATCGGCAGCAGCCGTGATGGGTCTGCCGACGACGATATAGTCGCTGCCGAGGTTCTTTGCGCCTTCGGGTGTCGTTACGCGGACCTGATCGCCCTTTTCCGCATCCGCAAAGCGAACGCCGGGAGTGATCGTGAGGAATTCAGCGCCGCATGCTTCGTGGACCTTGCCTGCTTCCAGCGGAGAGCAGACGATACCGTCGAGACCTGCAGTTTTAGCGTTCTTTGCATAGTGGATGACGACCTGATCGATGGGTGCGTCGATCAAGAGTTCGTTCTTCATGCGTTCTTCGCTTGTGGATGTGAGCTGAGTAACTGCGATGAGCAGGGGACGTGTGCCGTCGGGGCGAGTGAGACCCTCGAGTGCAGCTTCCATCATAGCGATCGTGCCGGAAGCATGGAGGTTGCAGATATCAACATCCAGACCGGAGAGAACTGCCATGGATTTTTTGACTGTGTTGGGGATATCGTGGAGCTTGAGGTCGAGGAAGATCTTGTGACCTCTGCGCTTGATCTCGCGGACGATCTCGGGACCTGCCGCATAGAAGAGCTCCATACCGATCTTTACGAAAGGCTTTTTACCTGTGAATTTGTCGAGAAACTGAAAGACTTCTTCCTTGGAAGAGAAGTCACATGCGATGATAACGTCTTTACCCATTAGTGAGCACCTCCAATAATTTCTTCTAAGCTGCTGATGCCGTATTTCTGCATTGCAGCGGGTAATTCTTCGATAATCGTTTTGCAGATAAAGGGATCGACGAGGTTCATTGCGCCGACCTGAACTGCCCTTGCGCCTGCGAGCATCATCTCGATGACGTTCTCTGCAGAGGCAACGCCGCCGATGCCGATGATCGGGATATTCACTGCTTCGTAGACCTGATAGATCATGCGTACGGCAACAGGGAAGATCGCCGGACCCGAGAAGCCGCCCATCTTGTTTGCGATGACGGGTTTCTTCTTTTTCAGGTCGATGCGCATACCGAGCATGGTGTTGATCATGCTGATGCCGTCTGCGCCCGCTTCCTCGCACGCCTTTGCGATGGAGACGATGTCCGTGACATTCGGAGAGAGTTTGATGAAAACA
>JAZRGP010000254.1:0-4891 GCA_045644225.1 Christensenellaceae bacterium
CGGATCGACCAGATGCCTTCTCTTTCCTTGTTGGAGAGCAGCAGTTCCTCGCGGCGTGTGCCCGACTTTGCGAGATCGATCGCGGGGAAGATGCGTTTTTCCGAAAGCTTTCTGTCGAGGTGCAGTTCCATGTTGCCCGTACCTTTGAATTCTTCGTAGATGATCTCGTCCATACGGCTGCCCGTTTCAACGAGCGCCGTCGCGATGATCGTAAGGCTGCCGCCGTCTTCGATATTACGCGCCGCGCCGAAGAATCTCTTGGGCTTATAGAGAGAACCCGGATCCAGACCGCCCGAGAGCGTTCTGCCGCTCGGCGGAACCGTGAGGTTATATGCACGCGCAAGTCTCGTGATACTGTCCATCAGGATGACGACGTCTCTGCCATGCTCGACGAGTCTCTTCGCACGTTCGATGACCATCTCCGCTACGCGCGTATGGTTATCGGGACGCTCGTCAAATGTGGAGTAGATGACCTCACCCTTGATCGAGCGCTGCATATCCGTAACTTCTTCGGGACGTTCGTCGAACAGCAGTACCAGCAGCTCCGCTTCGGGGAAGTTGTAGGTAATGCTGTTTGCGATCTTTTTCAGCATGATGGTCTTGCCTGCCTTGGGCGGTGCAACGACCAGACCTCTCTGTCCTTTGCCGATCGGTGCGATGAGGTCGATGACGCGGATCGCCATATCTCTGCCCATTTTCGGATTCTCCAGCTTAAAGCGCTGGTTGGGGTAGATCGGTGTCAGTTCTTCAAAAGGTCTTCTTGTAATACAGTTTTCCACAGGCTCGTCGTTGACGCTCTCGATCACGAGCAGCGCCAGCAGTCTTTCGCCTTCCTTCGAGGGTCGGGTCTTACCGCGGACAAGGTCGCCTGTCTTCAGATTAAATTTCTTGATCTGCGCCGTGGATACGTATACGTCATCATGTCCGGGCAGATAATTTTCGCAGCGCAAAAATCCGTATCCATCGGGATGCACGTCAAGGATACCTGCCGCATCCTTGCATTCTCCCGTTGCAAGCAGTTCATTTACCGCATCGTTGCCCGTTGCATATTCGATCACGCGCTGTCTTCCTGCGTGACGTTCAGTCGTGTCCTCGACGTTCGCTTCGATTTCTATGATATCCTGCGGGATCTCCGCAGCGGTCGGCTCCTGTGTATACTGGAGCGCCTCCTGTTCAAAGGCCGCGATCATCTCCTGATCCGGAAGCTCCATTGCCTCTTCGGGGATCGGTTCGCTCTCCCTTGCCATACCGATCAGGATATCCAGCAAAGCGCCCTTTCGGTATGTTGTGACAGACTTGACGCCCGCGAGCTTGGCGATTTCCCTCAGATCGTTCAAACTTTTAGACTTCAATAATTCAATGTCCATTCCCGATTCCAACATCCTTTCATATTTTCTTTAAATTATAAAAATCGGATCAATACAAAATATAAACCCGTTTTCTTTCCAATAAACCATGTCATCAAAAAACAATACAGCTGCCGCATGATGTTCTTTGATCGCCTTTATCTTTTTGGGAATTGTTAGGTACATTATCACCTATTTTACGAAAAAAGTCAACGAATATCTTAACAATTTTGTAATTATTTTACACATCTGTGCAATTTTTTCACACCGTCAGCTGACCGTCTCCGTTCTCCATAAGCACGAGGATATCCCGCTCCGCACCGCTCTCCGCATCCAGAAAAACGATGATCTTTTTCCCGTCTTTCATGCAGAGAAACCCGTGGCAATAGCTCTCGCTCCCGTCGTTATTCGGGATCACCGCAAGGCTGCTTTCGAGAACGGTCAGTTCCTCGGAAAGCCGTTCCTCCGCCTGCTCCCTCGTCAGTATCCCACGCGGCAGGTCACGCAGTCTGTGGTTCATCAGATAGTTCCGTGTATCGAGCGCAGTCACCTCTCCGCTCTGCATATTGACCCAAACCTTGATCAGATCGGGATACAGCCGTATCCCATCCGCTGTCTCGGGGATCATCTCGATGACTGCCGTTCCGTTATAATAGCTCTTTCGGCTCGGAGCGGTTTTTCCGTAACCCTTTTCTTCCAGATATTTCCCGGCGATCTCCTCGATCTCCCGCAGGCGCTTTTCCGTCGGCAATACGGATAACCCATCCGTCTCGGTATCCTTCTTATAATGTAGTATTGCGCCGCCCTGCTTGGTAACACTCACTCGCACGGATCCGTCTGCATTTTCGAAATTGTAAAACGGCAGCACGTCTCCATCTGTATGCGCCGTCGGAGTCAGCGTATGCTGCGCGAATTCCTCCGCAACTTTCAGCGCCTTCTGCTCGGTCACGTCATACCCCGCAAGTCCGCGCGGCGGTCGGTTCTGTGTGCTTTCGGAAAACGGACCGTCATAGATCAGCCGCGGATATTCCTCGGAAATAAACTCCAGCTCCCGTTCCTCGAAAAAATCATCGATATCGATGTCCGCGGCATAGCCGTTTATCCGCGCATACTGCAGCTGCTCCGTGACCGCCTCCAGCACATCTGCGATCCTTGTCAGCTGCTGTCGATCTTCCGCGGAAAGCGTCTTTTTTTCCGCGAGATCATTCCCAAGCTCGTGCGCATAGTCGCCGACGGTATTCACGAATGCCTCAAGCTCCCTCTTGTCTTCTTCATCCAGCGCGGCATTGTCGATCAGCGCCGCAGCCTCCGCGGAATCCTTCCACACATCCGCGAGCAGCTCCTGCATCTTTGCCGCATCTCCGCTTACCGATAATTTGGTGAATCCCGCATTCAGCTTTTCCGCGGAAGACACCAGCCCCGCGAAAACCTCTTCCCGTGCCGCGGCTTCATCCGTCCGCATATCCTCCAGATTTCTGTGCGTTACGAGCGAATAGATGCTGAGTCCGATCACCGCAACGGAAAGCGCCGCTAGCGCGATAATATTTATGATCTGTCTTTTCATGCTCTCTCCTTATCACCTGCAGAACGCATGCTTTCCGATCACCGTAAACACGGGCTTGGAGAGCATGTATTCGTTCTTTGTCTTATCGGGATTGTAGTAAAACAGGCATCCTCCCGTGGGGTCTACTCCATTCAGCGCATCCTTCGCCGCGGAGATCGCCTCGGCATCCGGCGTCAGATTGATCTGTCCGTCCGCAACGATACTGAATGCACCTTTCTGATAGATCACGCCATGGATAGAGTTCGGGAATTCCGCACTGCGCACGCGGTTCAGGATCACCGCAGCTACCGCGACCTTCCCGCGGTATGGCTCTCCGCGTGCCTCTCCGTATACCGCACGCGCCAGCAGATATACATCCTGCGAAACATCGCCCTGCGGCTGCTTGCTGAGCGTCATGCCCAGCTTTTCCGCAGTTCTGCTGCCGACGATTCCATCCGCGGTCAGTCCGTTCGACCGCTGAAAATATTTCACCGCGGCGGTTGTCGCAGAGCCGTATATCCCATCCACCGCACCGTCGTAATAGCCCCAGTTCTTCAGCTTTTTCTGCACTGTCATGATCTCATCTTTGCTGAGTCCGTGCTTCGCAAAAGCAGTCGTCGCGATGCAGATGACCAACAGAACGATCACCGCAAAAACCATCTGTTTTTTCTTACGCATCAAACACTCCTTTCAGCCAGTCATAAAGGAATGACCGCACTTCCGTATTTTCGTGATCAACGACCGCCGTACAGAGCGGCGGATACAATACGCACCACCAGTTTTTGCCTTTTCCTTCGCCCAGAACGACCCTGAGCGCGCGGTATTCTCCCGTGGGATAGGTCCTGTCGGAATAGACTCTCGTCGGGAAGTTGAAATCCCCGAGCTCTGCCGCTGCCGTATATGCAAATCCCTGCTCGCGGAGCTCCGCATTCGCCGCAGCGACGATGCGATCGAGATTTTCTCGGACACATTCCTCCGCCTGCGATTCCGTCAGCACCGCATCGAACTGTGCGGCGGTCTCCCGCAGGATCACATCCCGCACCGCAAGCTTGATCCGCTGATCCTCCGCGGAGTCACTGTTTGCGATGACGTGCAGCCGCAGCGGTCGGGCATATGCCGCCTTCATGCACAGCAGCGCCGCCGCCAGTATACAGATCACGATAAATAAAACTTTCTTCATGGTTTCCTCTTGTATTTTTTTATCCATTATGCGCACTTCCGCAGGCTTCTAAACCTATATACATATTTTCAGCAACAAAAAAGGCAACCGTTTCCGATTGCCTGAAAAGATCTTTCCGATATGCGTTTTTACAACTGCGGTCAGTTGGGCTCTACCGTATAGGTGAAAGAGCGCTGATTGATGATCTGATGCCCCATAACTCCGACGACGTATTCCAGATCGATGCGCCCCGCATCCTCCTTCATATCCGCCTCGACGAGCGTCGGGAAGATGAGCGTATCCATCTGCCCCATGGGCGTCTGATAGTTCGTGGAAAAAGCCTTATCCCGCTCGAATACCATCTGATAAGATTCCGCAGCCTCCGCGCCCTCGCGCACGATCTCCACCGCGCCGTACGGTGTGACGCTGATGACCGTCTCGGAATCCGTATCCTCCGGGAATTTCAAAATATACTGATCTTCGACGCGTTCGAGCTCCCCGATGACCGTCATCTCCGTGGAAACATCGTCACCCTGATGGCTCTGCATGCCGAGAATATTTAATCTGACTTTGCTCATAGCAAAAATTCACCTGCATCTCATATTTATTGTTTCTGTATTATAACACAGTTGCAAAACCGTGTCAAAAGCATCATTCCGTCGGCGGCTTCGGGTCTCTCGTTCTGCCGAGGATATAGTCCGTGGATGTCCCATAGAGGTCTGCGAGCCTGATGAGAATATCCGTCGGGATATCCCGATACCCCTGCTCATAGCGGTAATACTGCGGCTGAGGCATCTCAAGTATTGCCGCAACTTGCCTCTGCGTCATATCGTGGTCCTCTCT
>JAZRGP010000255.1:0-3515 GCA_045644225.1 Christensenellaceae bacterium
TCTCGCCTGCGTTTTCACCGTCCATGATATCGCCGTCATTCATGCTGTTATCCGGCAGGACCTCCGCAGAAGGCGGTGCCGAGGGCTGGTCTTCCTTTTTGTTATCCGCTCTGCAGCCCACCGCTGCGATCAGCACAAGCATTGCCATTACGATCAATAATGTCTTTTTCAAAATAATTTTACCTCCTAAAGTAAAAAATAGACTTTTGTCATTTGCTATTCTTCCCGATAAAAAGCAAATTATTCCTCTGCATAAAAAAACAGACCCATCAATGTGATCGGTCTGTCTTATTTTGTTGAATTGAGATTTCTGAGCTATACCTGTAAGCCGAGTTCTGTCGAGGATGACCATCTATCTTGGCCTGATGTCGCCATGCAGGCTCACGCGATTACATGAAGCTTAGCGGGCCGCTATTAAATGCTCCCATACCAATCTTGCACCGGACGGGGTTTACAGGGAACCAAAGTTACCAATGGCTCCGGTGAGCTCTTACCTCGCCTTTCCACCCTTACGTTCCCGATCACTCGGGAGTTCGCGGTATATCTCTGTTGCACTTTCCTTGGAGTCGCCTCCACCGGGTGTTACCCGGCGCCCTTGCCCTATGGTGCTCGGACTTTCCTCACCTGCCGCAAGCGAGCGGCATAGCGCGGTCATCCGGTATACTCAGAAGCTCTCAAACTGTTATTCGATTATCAGAATTCTGCCGCAGTTTTCGCAGACGAACGGTGTAGATGCACCGAGGATCTTACCTGTCGTGCTGGAGGGCAGCTGCATCATGCATCCGCCGCAGCGGGAATCCTTAAATACCGCAACGGGATTCGCACGGAAGCCCTTGATGCGCTTATATTCAGCAATATACTTGGGATCGATCTGCTTCTCGATCTCTTCGACCTTAGCGCGGTATTCCTGAATATCCTTGGAGTTGCTCTCAACTTCTTTGTTGTATTCGACCTTGAGAGAATCGTATTCCGCCTTTGCGGACTTCATCTTCTGCAGCAGCTGCATCGCGAGCTTGCTGTCCTGATCGATCTGAGCCTTGAGAGACGTGAGCGTCTTCTTGATCTTGTTCATCTCATCATTGATGCGTTCCGCAGCGGATGTGATGCTTCTGATCTCTTTTTCATCGAGCTCTTCGTCGTTGCATTCGGAGTAGTAAGAGATATCCTTGCCGAGGTCTTCCATGTCCTCAACGAGTTTGAGATACTGTTGAGAGAGTTCGTTGACTGTGCCGTTCTTGACCTTTGTCGCAGTCTCCATCTCAGCAAGCTTTTCCTGCGCGTTCTTTACGAAGCGCTGGATCTGCATCAGTTTTTTACGAGTCGGCGTGTCTTTCGCCTGTGTTTCATAGTTTGTCAGTTCCAGGTCTGCCTGCTGATAATCCAGCAATAACTTAAGGTTTTCCATTGTTCATGACCTTTCCGAACGGATCTCAGCGCGTTACGCAGGGCGGATATACCTCTGCCGCAACGATCTCGAGTTCCAGTCCTTCATTTTTTATAAATTCAGATAAATGCGCCTTCATGCTTTCGATGAAGATGCGCTCGGTTTCAAAGTGTCCCGCTTCCACGATCAGTATGCCCATCTGTGCGGCATCGATAAAGTGGTTGTATTTTGCCTCTCCCGTGATCAGCACCTGCGCGCCTGCCTGCTTAGCCTCGCGGAAAAACTCTCCGCCTGCGCCGCCGATCACAGCCGCTCTTGTGAATTCCCCGGAAATACCGTTATGGCGCGGATGATCCTGCCCCAGAGCCAGCCCTACGCGTGCGATCAGCGCATCTGCACTCATCGGTTCCGCAAAATCACCGACAACACCAAGACCCATTCCGTCGATGCTTCCTCTTTCGGGAACGAAGATGGAGAGATCCTGCATGCCGAGCTTTTCGCCGAGCTTGTAATTGAGCCCGTCGGGAGCGCAGTCATAGGATGTATGCGCGGCATAAAGGCTGATGCCCGAGCGCACCGCACGGATCACAAGCCCCGTGATGGGATCGTCGATGTCCAGTTTCTTTGTCTCGCGGAATAACAGCGGATGATGCGAAAGAATGGTATCGCAGCCCTGCTCCTCTGCCTGCGCGATGACGCTTTCCGTTACATCCAGCGCGATCATGACCTTTTTCACAGTATCCGACAAGCGGATATTTCTGCCGCTGTTGTCCCACGGATATGCACATCCGAGCGGCGCCGCAGTTTCAATAATATCGGTGAATCTGTCAAAGCTGACTGCCATATGCTTCTTTCCTTTCCGCATTTCTGCTTAATCAGTTAATTATATCATAAATTTTATGCAATATCAAATGTATTTTTGTATACTCCGCGGTATGCATCGAGCTTTTTGCGAATATCCTCGGTCAGCGCTTCGTCGGAAACTCCGCCTGCGACATTCTCCCAGAAATTTATCTTATACCGCAGATATTTTTCGTAATCCGCATCATATCTTACGTTTCTGCCCGTCAGCAGCTCCGCTTCGGTATATGCGGCATCATTACCCTTTTTCACCAGCATGACAGGATAATACTTCCCCGCTTCCTCGACGATGCATTCCTCTTCGATCATCCATCCCTTTTCGTTCAGATATTTTCTGACGCGCTCGGGATATTTCTGCGGAGAGAGCACCATGCATTCCAGCTTCTCTGCTGTTTCGGGGCTCGCTTCGAGGATATCGAGGATCAGCGGACCGCCCATGCCGCTCATCACGACACCCTGCACATCATCTTCCGCAATCGGCATAAGCCCGTCGCCAAGCCGCAGGCAGATACGGTCTTCGATCCCGATGAGCTTTGCAAGCTCTCCTGCCTTATTGAGAGAGGGTTCGCTGATATCCGCAGCAAACACGACCTCCGCTTTCTCCGAAAGGATCAGAGAGCAGCTCAGCCTGCCGTGGTCGCAGCCGACGTCAGCCCATCTTGCGAGCTTCGGGCAGTGATCGAGTATTTCCTGCAGTCTTTTTGTGAGTTTCATGTTCTTCTCCGTTATTACAGTAAAAAGAGCAGCGGCAGAAAGCCCACTGCTCTGAAAATCCATTCTTTTATCAGTCTAAGAAGTCGCGGAGCTTCTTGCTGCGGCTGGGGTGACGCAGCTTTCTAAGCGCCTTCGCCTCGATCTGACGGATACGTTCACGTGTGACCTGGAATTCCTTACCGACTTCTTCCAGAGTGCGTGCTCTGCCGTCTTCGAGACCGAAGCGCAGCTTCAGCACCTTTTCTTCACGGGGTGTGAGCGTATCGAGCACGTCCATCAGCTGCTCTTTCAGCAGTGTGAATGCCGCTGCTTCAGCAGGTGCGGGTGCATCGTCATCGGGAATGAAGTCGCCGAGATGGCTGTCTTCTTCTTCACCGATCGGTGTTTCCAGAGAAACGGGTTCCTGCGCGATCTTGAGGATCTCTCTTACGCGTTCAACAGGCATGTCCATTTCCTGCGCGAGTTCTTCGGGCAGCGGATCTCTGCCGAGCGTCTGCAGCAGCTGTCTGGATACACGGATGAGCTTGTTGATGGTTTCTACCATGTGTACGGGGAT
>JAZRGP010000256.1:0-1422 GCA_045644225.1 Christensenellaceae bacterium
TTCGCAGCAAGCCTCGATAACGTCATGGTCGTTCTCTCGGGCATGAGCAATATGGAACAGCTGCTCGATAATACGAGCTACATGGCAGATTTCAAGCCGCTCGATGCGGAAGAATATGCGATCATCGACAAAGTCGTAGACGCGATCAACGCATCCATCGCGATCCCCTGCACAGGTTGCTCCTACTGCACAGACGGCTGCCCGCAGAACATCCCGATCCCGAAGTATTTCAATCTTTACAATGCCGACCTTCAGGAGATCAAGACCAAGAAATGGACTCCTCAGATGGAATATTACGATAACCTCGCAAAGGTATTCGGCAAGGCGGATGACTGCGTGGAATGCGGTCAGTGCGAAGGTGTATGCCCGCAGAAGCTCCCCATCATCGAGAACCTCAAGACCGTTGCAGCATACTTCAACGAAAAGAACGCATAACAAAATCACAGGAGAACTTCGGTTCTCCTTTTTTTATTGCCTTTTTGCGAAAAAAGGCGTATGATAGCTTTTGGAATTTTAGTAAAGAAGGTACAGATTGACTATGGATCTTATGAATTTAGCGGAAAAGGTTTCCCGTGTCGCACGCGGCGCAGGCGAACTGATCATAAATGCCGATGCTGCCGAAGTATTTGAAAAAGGCGGCAGAACGAATTTCGTAACGAGCATGGACCTCGCATCGCAGGAGTATATCATCGCTCATCTGAAGGATATCCTCCCCGAAGCAAACTTCTTCGCGGAAGAAAGCGAAGAGAACGAGATGCTCCCCGGTTACAACTGGATCATCGACCCCATCGACGGAACAATGAACTACATGATCGGATATAAGCACTCCTGCATCTCCATCGCACTTGTCGAGAACGGCGAAAGCATCCTCGGTGTGGTTTACGATCCCTATCTCGACGAAATGTACGTCGGCGCTAAGAACTGCGGAGCATACATGAATGGCAAGCCCATCCGCAACTATACGGGCAGAGCGACCGAAAACTGCATCGTGCTCTTCGGTACGGCGATGTATTACCGTGAACTCGCAGAACTGAGCTTCAATGTCGCAAGAAAAGTCTTCGACCTCTGCGGCGATATCCGCAGAACAGGCTCCGCGGCGCTCGATCTCTGCTATGTCGCATGCGGTAAGTGCGATGCATATTTCGAGATCCTTCTCCAGCCCTGGGACTTCGCTGCAGGCGCTGTTATCGCGCGTGAGGCAGGCGCAGTCGCTACGAGCATCCTCGGCAAGGACCTTGACTTTTCCAAGCCCTGCGGCGTCCTCGCAGGCGATCCCGACCTCTGCGCAAAGATCGATCAGATCATCACGGAGCAAAGTAACTTAATAAAATAACACAAACAAAAAAGCACCTTGACTGAGGTGCTTTTATTTTTATATAATCGGCCACTCCAACGAACCTCTTGTTTTCCTTCTCCCCGATA
>JAZRGP010000257.1:0-4741 GCA_045644225.1 Christensenellaceae bacterium
ACAGATCCATCGTAAATGAAGAGGAAGTATCGGATGACGCATCCTCTGAGCTTCGTTTGATCCGCAGACGTATCAAGAGCGAGAATGACGCGATCCGCGATAAACTCTCTTCCATCCTTCGTTCGGGAGAACATGCAAAGCATCTTCAGGATGATATCGTAACCATGCGAAACGGCAGATACGTCGTTCCCGTCAAGCAGGAGTTCCGCGGACAGATCAAAGGTCTCGTTCACGGTCAGTCTGCGAGCGGTGCAACACTGTTTATCGAGCCGATGAGCGTTGTAGAATCCAATAACAAGCTGAAGGTACTCGAAGAAGAGGAGCAGCGCGAGATCGAACGCATCCTGATGCGCCTTGCAGATGAGCTCCGTCCGTATACGCAGCAGTTCATCTGGAATGCAGAGATCCTCACGGAGCTTGATGTCATTTTCGCAAAGGCATCTCTCTCCGTTAAGATGAAAGCATTTCCGCCGCAGGTTTCCGACGACCGTTCCATCCGCATCATTAAGGGACGTCACCCGCTGATCGATCCGCAGACGGTCATCCCCGTAAGCTTTGAAATGGGTGGCGGCAAGAACGCGTTTATCATAACAGGTCCCAACACGGGCGGTAAGACCGCAACGCTGAAGCTTGTCGGTCTGTTTGCACTGATGATGCAGAGCGGTATGTTCCTGCCCGCAGTTCAGGGGACAAGCCTTCCCATATTCACGAATGTATTTGCTGATATCGGCGATGAACAGTCTATCGAACAGTCGCTCTCCACATTCAGCTCGCATATGCGAAACATCATCGAGATCGCGGAAAACGCAGAAGCGGAATCCCTCGTTCTGCTTGACGAACCCGGCGCAGGCACCGACCCCGAAGAAGGCGCAGCGCTCGCAATGGCGATCCTGAGAGAGCTTGCGCTGAGAGGCTGCAGCCTTTTCGCAACGACACACTACAGTGAGATCAAAGCTTTCGCACTGACGGGCGATCAATTCCTCAATGCAAGCATGGAATTCGACGCTGATACGCTTTCTCCGACGTATAAGCTCGTTACGGGCGTCGCAGGCACGAGTAACGCGCTGCTGATCTCCTCGCGTCTCGGTCTGCCCGACAACATCATCGATTCTGCCCGCAGATTCATGCGTGAGGAACGTCTGCGCTTTGATGACCTCCTGCTTGAAGCTGAGCGCTCCAAGATGCAGGCGATCAAGGAACTCGAGCATGCGAAGGAACTCGAACGCAAAGCGGAAGAGACCATGCATGCCGCAGAAAAGCTGGAAGAAGAAGTTGCGGCGAAACGCGCAGAACTCATCGAAAAGGCGAAAGAACAGGCATCCGAGATCGTCAAGAAAGCTCGGGAAGAGACCGAAGAGATCATCAAGGATATGAAGAAGCTCGGTTACATGACGCAGCCCGAGGCAACGAAGGCGATCGAAAAGGCACGTAATCAGCTGAAAGATAAAAAAGATGCCCTCGATAAGAAGCTCGTCCGCATGAACCGACAGACAAAGCTCGTCGACCCGACGAAACTCTTTCTCGGTGATAACGTCCGCGTGATCAGCATGGATGCAAAAGCAACTGTCGAAAAACTCCCCGACAGAAAGGGCAACGTCGGCATCCGCGCAGGCATCATGTCGCTGAATATCCATTATTCCGACCTTGAGCTCATCACGGAAAAGAAACCTTCCAGCAAGGAAGTCCGCAGAACGCAGCGCATCGAACTTCAGCGCAAGAATATCGGTATGTCCATCAATCTTACGGGCAAAACTGTCGAAGATGCCATCATCGAGCTGGATCAGTATTTCGACGATGCATTCGTATCGGGTCTGAACGAAGTCACGGTTATCCACGGTGTGGGAACGGGCGCTCTCAGAAGCGGCATCCACAATTATCTCCGCAGACATCCTCACGTTGCGGAATACCGCCTTGGCAAATACGGTGAAGGCGAAGCAGGCGTGACCATCGTTAAATTAAAATAACGAAAAAATGTCATAATTTGTACATATTTTGTTCACAAATCTGAGGTAAAATTATGGTAATGATAAGCATGTGCCTCGCTGGGATCAAATGCCGCTACGATGGCGGAACCAAGAAAAGCGAGCTATTGAGCCGCATCACAGCCTCGGGAGAAGAATACGAACTGTTCTGCCCCGAATGCATGGGCGGTCTCGAGATCCCCAGGGAGCCCGCTGAGATCATCGGCGGAACAGGCAAGGATGTCCTCGAAGGCAAGGCGAAAGTCTGCGACAGGGCAGGCAGGGACGTCACAGAGCAATTCTTAAAAGGTGCTCATGCGGCGCTCGCACTTGCGGAGAAGCTTCAGCCGACTGCGATATACATGAAAACACGCAGCCCTTCCTGCGGCACAGGTGAAATATACAACGGAACTTTTACTGGCACGCGGATCAGCGGAGACGGCGTTACCGTCGCTCTGCTGAAGCAAAAGGGATTCAACGTGATCCCCGCCGAATAAAAAGGAGAGAAAAATGAACAACGCGAAAATCTTAATGATCGATGATGATGAGAACATTTGTCAGATCGTGAAACTCTATCTTGAAAAAGAGGGCTTCGAAACAACGATCGCTAACGACGGAAGATCCGGCATCAACTGCTTTATCATGGAACCGCATGATCTCATTCTTCTTGATATCATGATGCCCGAAATGGACGGCATGGAAGTCCTGCGCGAACTCCGCAAGGATTCCAATGTTCCCGTGATCATGCTGACGGCAAAGGGCGAAACGCTCGACAAGGTCCAGGCGCTGGAACTCGGTGCAGATGACTTTATCGTAAAGCCTTTCGATGCGAAGGAACTTATCGCACGCATCAAAGCAGTCATGCGCCGCTCGGAAAATACTGCCGAAACTGCGGATGAAACCATCGTTTTCGACGATCTCGAGATCTCCCTCTCCACATACACGATCGTTTACCGCGGAAAGAAGATGGATCTTCCTCCGAAGGAACTCGAACTTCTGTATTTCCTCGCGCAGCATCCCAACAAGGTATTTACGCGTGAACAGCTCCTGCAGAAGGTCTGGGAATTCGATTTTTACGGCGACAGCAGAACCGTCGACGTGCATATCAAGCGCCTGAGAGAAAAGCTCTCTGACGAAGATGTCGAACACTCCTGGCAGATCAAAACAGTATGGGGCGTCGGATATAAATTTGAGGTGAAGTAAACTATGCGCAGACAGAAAACGCTTTACGGAAGAATGTTCTGGATATTCTTTCTGGCGCTGACTGTACTTTTCGTCATAATCATGATCTTCGGATCGTATTCCGTCCGTCAGTTCTGTGTTACGGATGCCTTTGATTCACTTTATGAATCGGGCGACTATATGGCAGCGGTATACGAAGATTCCTATGCAGCATCCGATGCGGGAGAGCAGCTCGCAGATGTCGTGGATTCGGTATCAGCTTTGGAAGAAAGCGTGATCGATATTTACGATAAATACGGCGCGAACTGGTTCCATATGGAGACCGTCGCCGAGCCGATCAATCACACCATTATCGAGCAGAACCGCACGGCGCTGATGGATGCATCCTCGGGATATCACGAAAACTACATCGTATCCTATGATGCGAATCTGTATTCCACTCCCATCGTCAGCATCAGGCTTGCGCTCTTCGCAGAGGACGAGCAGAAGGGTCATATCCTGCTGACAAAGCGCCTCGATAACTATGAGCGCATCATGCGCATATTCTATAAGCGGCTGATGCTTGCGGCTGCGGCAGCGCTTCTTCTCGGAGCGGTTCTGTATCTTCTGTATTACCGCAGGATCAAGCGCGACTGCGACATGATCAACTATGCTGCGAGGTCCTTTGCGAGAGGCGATTTCAAGGCGAGGATCAAGATCAAATCCGATGATGACGTCGGCAGGCTTTCCGAAACATTCAATACGATGGCGAACGAGATCCAGAAATACGAGGATACTCGCCAAAGCTTCGTTGCGAACGTTTCTCATGAGCTTCGCAGCCCGCTGACATCCGTTCAGGGCTTTGTGCAGGCGATCCTCGACGGAGCGATCGACGAAAAGGATCAGCAGAAGTATCTCGAGATCGTTCTCGGAGAAACAAAAAGAATGTCCTCGCTGATCGGCGACCTGCTGGATCTCTCCAAGATCGAATCGGGACAGTTCCCGATGAACGTCACGGATTTCGACATTGCAGAGCTGATGCGAACCATCCTCATCAACTTTATGACCAAGATCGAGGATAAGCATATCAACGTTACGGCAAACATCCCCGAAGATAAAGTGAACGTCCTTGCGGACGTCAGCAGAATCTCTCAGGTGCTAACAAACCTGATCGACAATGCCGTAAAATTCTGCGATGAAAACGGATCGCTGAAGATCTGGACCTATGAATCCGACGGCAGGATCCATATCAATATATCGAACTCGGGTACGGTCATTTCCGAAGATGACATCCCGCATGTATTCGACAGATTTTTCAAAGCGGACAAATCGCATAACAGAAAGGCCGGCGGCACAGGCATCGGACTTTCTATCGTCAAGAATATCATTCAGCAGCACGGTGAAAAGATCTGGGTAAACTCCCATCCGGGAGTAGGCACGGTATTCACATTCACCCTGCGCATCAAAGAAGGAAGTACAACTAACAATGGATAACCAGTTCAACGAAAATCCCGAATTTTCCGAAAAGAGAACCGAAACAGATGCGTTCTATGAACCCGCAGCTGTTCAGGATGCCGAATACGAAGCAGTAGGCAAGCCCGCAAAAGAGGATTATCAGC
>JAZRGP010000258.1:0-3883 GCA_045644225.1 Christensenellaceae bacterium
TCCGGAGGGCAGGTGCAGGGGTTTTCTGCTTTTTTGAATGCCTGCTTGACTGCTCTGTCTTCCAGCGAATGGAAGCTGATAACAGCGAGCCTGCCGCCGGGCTTCAGCACTTCGATGAAGTTCAGCATCGCATCGGAGAGACCCTGGATCTCCTGATTTACCTCGATGCGAACAGCCTGGAAGGTTCTTTTTGCGGGATTGCCGCCTTTTCTTCTCGCTGCCGCGGGAACCGCGTTCTTGATGATCTCCGCAAGCTCCAGCGTCGTGTTGACGGGTCTTGCCTTGACGATCGCAGATGCGATCTTGCCTGCAAACTTTTCTTCGCTGTAGTCGTAGATCAGCTTTCTCAAGTCTGCTTCGTCATATTCGTTGATGACCTCATATGCGGATAACGGAGCCTCGTTATCCATGCGCATGTCGAGCGGCGCATCCGCGATATAGGTGAAGCCTCTCTCAGGTGTATCGATCTGGAAGGACGATACGCCGAGGTCGAGGAGCGCTCCGTCGACACCGTCGAGTTCAAGGTCTTCCATGATCTTCTTGATGTTTTTAAAGTCGCTGTTCACTGCGCGGAATCTTCCGCCGAAGCGTTCCAGCTGCTTTGTGCATCTCGCGATCGCATCCTGATCCTTGTCAATGCCGATGACGTCCGCTCCCAGTTCCAGCATACCTTCTGTGTGCCCTGCGCCGCCGAGCGTTCCGTCTACGATAAGCTTGCCTTCCTTCGGCATGAGTGCATCCAGACACTCATGATATAAAACAGGTATATGCCCGATCATATTCCAAACTCCGCCAGTTTCTCGAGAGCTTCGTCATAGCCTTCGCTTGCATTTGCAAGATATGCATCCCAGCCATCCTTGCTCCAGAGTTCTACTCTCGTCATGACGCCGTTTGCGACGACCTCGTTGGTCATTCCCGCAAAGTCTCTCAGTCGCTGCGGCAGAAGCACTCTGCCCTGCTTGTCCGGCTCGCATTCACATGCAGAGGCGAACAGCACACGCAGGAAACCCTGCGCCTTAGCGTCTGTCATGGGGATCTGGCGAAGCTTACCCGCGAAGTCCAGCCAGCCGCTTTCGGAAAACACAAACAAGCATCCTCCGATGCCCTGACTGATTATGATCTTTTCACCAAGCTCCTCGCGGAACTTCGCCGGCATGAACACTCTACCTTTAGCGTCCAGACTGTGCGTGTAGGTATTGATCAGCATTTTCCTGCTCCTTCGCTTCTGGGGTTCACCATTTTCCACCACTTTGCACCATTTCGATGTAATTTTATTATATCACAACGTAAAAATAGTGCAATAGCTATTTTTGATTTTTTGCAGATTTTTTTGATTTTTCAGCGGTTTTTTCGCAAGTTTTGCAATAAAAAACACACCCTCCGTCAAACACGGAAGATGTGTCTGTTTTTCTGTTTAATTATCTCAGTCCGAGCAGTACATACCGCACGATCGCCATCGCTTCACGCATGTAATAATTGGGCACGATATAGAACGGAGACGGACATCCCATCCCTCTGATATCTCCGAAGCCCGCCTTTTTCGCAGCGATCTTTGCACGGAAAATATGGAAATCGTTCGTCGCGAATACCACGCTGTAACCCTCGGGAAATCTGCGTTCAAGGATCTCTTTCGAGAAGAGGAAATTCTCATAAGTGCTGCGCGCAGCGTCTTCTCTGAGGATCCTGCTTTCTTCGATACCCAGCTCCAGCATATAGCGGTACATCGCCTCCGCCTCCGTGATATGCTCCTGCGGTCCCTGCCCGCCCGAAACGATCGCCACGGCATCCGCATTCTTTCCGAGATACTCTGCCGCGATCTCCAGACGATGCTGCAGCGCAAGAGAAGGCTTCGTCCCATGAACACCTGCCCCCAATACGATCACCGCATCCGCATCGTTCGGGATCTCTGCGCGGATCTCGCGAACGATCAGCAGGCTGCATACCGCAACGAGCAGCAGATATCCCGCATAACAGAGGATCATGATCCACTTCACCCATGCACCGATGCCTCCCTGCATCCACGCCGCCGTCTGCTCGTAAAGCATCCCCATGATCAGCAGCGGAAAGCCCATGATCGCCGGCATCAGCACGCCCATATTCACATTGCTTCTCCCCAGAATAAAAACCGTATCCAGCACAAGCAGCAAGCCGATCAGGATCAGTATCGTATTCATATTACCCCCAAAATACCGTTTTCTCCATTCTATCACGGCGCTCACTCCCACGCAAGCGAACAGCGATCTTAAGATTTTGGCATTACAACACTTCTGCAAGGTTGCGTTTTTTGTCAATTATGATATTATAGTAGTATCTGTAATTATGCCGACAAGGCTTACGGAAATCTTTTCATCAGAAACAAAACAAGGATGGAAACCATGAGTAAAATTCTTCTTACCGGCGGCGGCACAGCCGGCCATGCCACTCCCAATATCGCACTGATCCCCTTCCTCGAGAAGGATGGCCACGAGATCCTCTACGTCGGCACGGAAAACGGCATCGAACGCGAGCTCGTTGAATCCGCAGGCACGCGCTATCTCCCGATCAGCGCAGGCAAGCTCCGCAGATATTTCAGCATGAAGAACTTTACCGATATTTTCCGCATCCTCAAGGGATACGGTCAGGCAAAGCAGATCATGAAGCAGGAGCAGCCCGACGTCGTATTCTCCAAGGGCGGCTTCGTCACGGTCCCCGTGGTCTTTGCCGCAAATAAATACAAGGTCCCCGTCGTCATCCACGAGAGCGACCTTACCCCGGGTCTTGCAAACAAGCTCTCTCTGCCCAAGGCAGATAAAGTCTGCGTGACCTTCGAATCCACCGTAAAGCACATCCACGGCGACTGCACGGTAACAGGTCTCCCCGTCCGCAACGAACTCTTTAACGGCTCCCGCGAAAAGGGCCTCGAGTTCCTCGGCTTCGACGGCAAAAAGCCCATCCTGCTGATCATCGGCGGCAGCCTCGGCGCACAGGCAGTCAACGAAGCTGTCGATACCGCGATCGACGAGCTGCTCAGCATCTTCGATATCGCGCACATCCGCGGCAACGGCAAGCTGAATCCCGATCTCGACGGCAAGGCAGGCTACAAACAGTTTGAATACGTCGCAGAAGAACTCTCCGACCTCTTCCATGCTGCCGACCTCGCTCTCTCCCGCGCAGGCGCAAACGTCATCTTCGAGCTTCTCGCTCTCGCAAAGCCCGCTCTGCTCGTTCCGCTGCCGAAGGAATCTTCCCGCGGTGACCAGGTACTGAATGCAGACTTCTTCAAGAGCAAAGGCTATGCCGACGTCCTCCCGCAGGCGGATATCACTCCCGAAGTTCTCGTCAGCCGCCTGAAAGCGCTGCTCGATAATTCCGAAAACTACCGCGAAACGATGCGTACAAGCGACCTCTCCGATGGCACCAAGAACGTCATCAACGTGATCTATAGCGTACTGGATAAGAAATAATGGCTGAATTTTTTGAACTGATCGAACAAACAAAAACCGCCTCTCCCAAGGAGAGACGCGCCGCTCTGCTCCCGCAGGCGACGAATTCCAATATCTCCAAGCTCGTGCTCCGTCTGCAGAACAAAGGCGACCAGCGCACATTCCTTCGTGCGCTCTGCGACCTCTCCGCAACGGAAAAGGCTTCCGCGATCATCCTGCATAATATCGAGCTCCATCCCGAGATCTTCCATGCTCAGCTGAGAGCCGCAGACCCCAAGTCCCGCAAGCTCGCCGCAGAACTTCTCGGCAATACCGCGCCCGATCTCTTCCTCGATGCACTGATCGATGCTCTCGCGAAGGAAAATACAGACTTTGTCCGTCCCTCTATCCTGCTCGCGATCGGCAGCGCAAAGGAAGATAAGGCAAAGGCACGCAAGGCCCTCGCGGATTATGTCATCCCC
>JAZRGP010000259.1:0-1583 GCA_045644225.1 Christensenellaceae bacterium
AGCGCTTAACCCGCTCGTTGCAGAAGGCTACAATGCAGAGAATATCGAAAAATTCGTAGACGGCAGCCTTGAGCGCATGGGTCTGGAGCAGCTGGATATGGTCCTTCTGCACTGCCCGCCGACATCTGTTTATCAGAATGACGAAGTATTCGCGGCACTCGACCGCATCAAGAAGAGCGGCAAGATCGCAGACTACGGCGTAAGCATCGAGAAGGTCTCCGAAGGTCTCGCGGCAATGGATTATGACATCTCCGCAATGGAAGTAATCTTCAATATGTTCCGCCTGAAGCCCACGGAAGAACTCTTCCCCAAGGCAATTGAAAAGAACGTCGGCATCATCGCACGCGTTCCGCTGGCAAGCGGTCTGCTGACAGGCAGATACACAAAGGATACGACATTCGGCGCAGGCGACCACAGAACCTACAACAGAAACGGCGAATCTTTCGACAAAGGCGAGACATTCTCGGGCGTAGACTTTGACCTCGGTCTGCAGGCAGCAGCTGAGCTGAAAGAACTCTTCGGTACGGAAGACCTTATCCCGTATGCGCTCCGCTGGATCCTGATGCACGAGGCAGTCAGCGTAGTCATCCCCGGCGCAAGCAAGGTCGGTCAGGTCGCTTCCAACGTCCGTGCGGCAGAGCTTCCGCCGCTGACGCAGGCACAGATGGACGGCGTAAAGGATATTTACGACAGACTCATCAAACCGAGCGTACACGAAAATTGGTAAGAAATATCCCGAACGGTCATCAGACAATGGTGGCCGTTCTTTTTTTATAAATTATGTTCCTTTTTGTCGATAAATGCGGCGCGGTATGCTATAATTTTTATGGGGTAAGAAAAGAGGGATATAATTATGAAACATTGCAAGCCAAGTGTTTTCCATTACCGTATTGCACAGGCGGTATCTTGGATTGTCGCAAAATTGATATTCCGGCGCAGGATCATCCGCAATGAGATCCGCGGAAAGAAGGGTCCTTTTGTTGTGATCGCGAATCATGAAGCAGCGCTGGATTTTGTAAACCTGATCGGGATGACGCGCACGCCCATGGTCTTTGTCATCAGCAATTCTTTTTATAATTCGCTGCCGCTGACGAAGTTCATGGATAAGATGGGTGTGATCCCGAAGCAGCAGTTCCAGACGGCGGTAAAGGACCTTAAGAAGATCCGTACAGCGATCGACAGCGGGATCCCCATCGTGATCTATCCTGCGGGGCTGATGTGCGAAGACGGACTCTCCACGCCCATCCCTGCGGCAACTGCAAAGTTCCTGAAGTGGCTGGATGCGGATGTATATGCTGCGCGGACGAACGGCACGTATTTTGCTATGCCGAAATGGGCAAAAGGCATGCGCCCCGGCAGGACGTATATGGACGTATATCAGCTCTTTACCAAAGAGGAGCTTGCCGCAGCAGACATGGAGACCGTCAAGCAGAAGACGGACGATGCGCTGCTTTATGATGCGTACCGCGATCAGGAAAAGCTGCTCGTGAAATATAAAAAGAACGACAATATCGAAGGGATCGAGAACGTTCTCTACGTCTGCCCGCACTGCAAAGAAGAATTTACCATGCAGATCAAGGATG
>JAZRGP010000260.1:0-2503 GCA_045644225.1 Christensenellaceae bacterium
ACTTTGATGAAACGTACGCTTGCGGCGGCATCGGGAATGCGGCTGTTGAATCAGGAACCCTTTGAAACGATCATTACTTTTATTATATCAGCGAATAACAACGAAAAACGTATTCGGAAAATCGTGGAAAACATTTGCGAAAAGTGCGGGAATACGTTAAAATATAATGATAGGATTTTGCATGCGTTTCCGAAGCCCGAGCAGCTCAGCAGGCTGTCGGAGGAAGAGCTGCGGGATCTTGGTGCAGGGTATCGCGCGGGGTATATCGCAGAGACTGCAAGAGTGGTCGCAGAGGGATATGACCTTGAGGCGATCTATAAAATGGATTATCATACAGCAAAAAAAGAGCTCTGCACACTGAAGGGCATCGGTCCTAAAGTCGCAGACTGCATTCTGCTGTTTGCTTATAAAAAGAAAAATGCCTTTCCGCTGGATGTGTGGATGAAGCGCGTGCTGGAGGAACTGTACGGTGTAAAGCCGAAGAGCTATTCCGATGCCGAGAAATTTGCCGAAGAGACTTTCGGCGGATATGCGGGCATCGCGCAGCAGTATCTCTTCCACCATATGCGCAGCGGGAAAAATGAGAAATGAAACTAAGAGGAGGTTATGGGAAATTGACTAAGGAACTTAAGAAATTGCCTATGATCGCTGTTCGCGGACTTGTTGGGTTTCCGCAGACAGTACTGAATATTGAGATCGAAAGAGAGATCTCGAAATATGCCGTAGACCGTGCGATGCTTTTGGACAGACTCGTATTTCTCGCGGCTCAGAAGGACATCCGAAAGGAGCATCCGACAGAAGACGATATCTATGAAGTTGGTGTGATCGCACAGATCCGCCACGTCATCAAGCTGAAGGGCGGACTGATCCGCGTGCTTTGCGACGGCGTCTGCAGAGCGAAGAGAGTTACCTTCGCGCAGGAAGACTGCCTTGTAGCGGTCGTGGAAGAACTGGAAGATTCCGTTCTCGACGAGACGATCGCGAAGGCTTATAAGCAGTCGCTGCTGGAAGAATATCACGAATACAGCAGATACAACAACGAGATCACCGCACAGATGTATCTCGCACTCTGCGATATCAATGATGTATCCAAGCTTGCGGATAACATCGCGCTGACCATCCTTTCCAAGGTATCCGAAAAGCAGGAGATCCTGGAGACGACGGACATCGCGCTTCGCTGCGAAAAGCTGATCCGCGACATCTCCGAGATGATCGAAGTACAGAAGCTTGCGCTGGAGATCAGCAACAAGACAAAAGTACACATGGATAAGCTGCAGAGAGATTCCTATCTCCGCGAGCAGATGAATGCGATCCAGTCCATCATTGAGGAAGATTCTCCCAAGGAATGCGACGAATTTGAACGCAAGATCGAGAAAATGCCCGTAACGGACGCAGTTAAGGAAAAGCTCCTGAAAGAGGTTTCCCGCCTGCGCAGACTGAACTCCACGAACTCGGATTATGCCGTTCTGAAGACATATCTTGAGACCGTGACAGAGCTTCCGTTCGGTATTTATACAAAAGACAATACAGATATTAAGCACGCAGAAAAGATCCTCGAGAGAGACCATTACGGCATGAAGATGGTCAAGGAACGCATCCTTGAGTATCTCGCTGTTCTGAGCCTGAAAAAGGAAGTCAAGGGCTCGATCCTTTGCCTTGCAGGTCCTCCCGGAGTCGGCAAGACATCCATCGCGAACTCCATCGCAGTGGCGGTCGGCAGAAAATTCGTAAGAATGTCCCTTGGCGGTCTGCATGACGAAGCGGAGATCAGAGGTCACAGAAGAACATACGTCGGTGCGATCCCCGGCAGGATCATCAGCAATATCAAGCTTGCGGGAACGATGAATCCCGTATTCCTGCTCGATGAGATCGACAAGATGAGCAGTGAATTCCGCGGCGACCCGGCATCTGCGATGCTGGAAGTTCTGGATCCTGCGATCAACAATGCATTCCAGGATAATTATCTTGATATCGATTTTGACCTTTCGAATGTACTCTTTATCACGACGGCAAACGACGTGGATGCGATCCCGAAGCCGCTCTTTGACAGAATGGAGATCATCGATGTAAGCGGATATACGGGCTATGAAAAGGCGCAGATCGCAAAGCGTCACCTGATCCCGAAACTGCTTGAAGAACACGGTCTCACGAGAGATGCGCTGAGATTTGAGCAGAGCGCGATCGAAAAGATCATTGAACAGTACACTGCGGAAAGCGGCGTAAGAACCCTCGAGAGAACGCTTGCGAAGGTCATGCGCAGAGCGGCGAAGGAATACGTCGAAGGCAAGCAGAGAGCGGTCGTACGCACGAGCACGATCAAGAAGTATCTCGGCGCACCGCGATTTGTCGATACGAAACTCCCACAGGAGCCTTCCGTGGGCACGGTAGTCGGTCTTGCATGGACGGCATACGGCGGCGTGACGATGCCCATCGAAGTAAGCGTGATGCAGGGCGGCGGCAACCTTGAACTGACGGGTCAGCTTGGCGACGTTATGAAGGAAAG
>JAZRGP010000261.1:0-2040 GCA_045644225.1 Christensenellaceae bacterium
ATGCACGGTCTGATCCGCGTAAGACAGTTCACGATCTCCGAAGGTCACATCATGTGCACACCCGAGCAGCTCGAGGACGAATTCCGTGAATGCGCTGACCTTGCGAAGTTCATGATGGATTCCATCGGCTTCTCCGGCGACGTAACATACAGATTCTCTCAGTGGGATCCCGAAAACAAGGATAAGTACGAAGGTTCCGAAGAACTCTGGAACGAAACACAGGAAATGATGGGCCGCATCCTCGATAACCTCGGTATCGAATACAAGGTCGGTATCGGCGAAGCTGCGTTCTACGGTCCCAAGCTCGACATCCAGATGAAGAACGTTCACGGCAAGGAAGATACGCTCATCACGATCCAGATCGACCCCATCCTCTCCAAGAAGTTCGGCATGGAATACGTTGACCGTGATGGCCAGAAGAAGCATCCCTTCATCCTGCACAGAACATCCCTCGGCTGCTACGAGAGAACACTTGCTCTGCTTATCGAAAAGTACGCAGGTGCGCTGCCTTGCTGGATGGCTCCCGAACAGGTCCGCATCCTCTCCATCAGCGAAGACTTCGCAGACTATGCATATGCAGAAGCGAAGAAACTCGAGATGGCAGGCTACCGCGTAACAGTAGACAGCAGAACAGAAAAGATCGGCTACAAGATCCGCGAAGCAAGAAACGAGAGAATTCCTTATATCCTCGTTGTCGGCGAAAAGGAAGTTGCTGACCATGCATTTGCAGTTCGTAAGCGCGGCGAAGGCGACCTCGGCACGATGACTGTCGAAGCATTCACAGCTCAGCTCGAAAACGACGTTAAGACAAGAGCAAACTGGTAATATAATATGGAAAAGATCGCAAGTTTTTGCATTGACCATGATAAGCTCTGCCCGGGGATGTATGTTTCCCGCGTGGACCACGATGATATCGTGACATATGACCTGCGCTTCAAGAAGCCCAACAACGGTGATTATCTCACTCCTGAGGCGGCGCACACCATCGAACATATCTTTGCGACGCATGTCCGCAGCTCCGCGCTTTCGGATAAGGTCGTATACTTCGGACCGATGGGCTGCCTGACGGGATTTTATCTGATCATCAAGGGTGCATCGCATGAAGAAGCGATCGCGCAGGTGAAGGAGACGGTTCGCTTTGTTGCGGATTTCGAGGGAGAGATCCCCGGCGCAAAGAAGATCGAATGCGGCAATTATCTCATGCAGGATCTTCCCGCGGCAAAGGCAGAAGCAGAGAAATATCTCTCTGCGATCGCAGGATGGCAGGAGAAAGACCTCGTCTATCCGTGATCCGAAAAGAATATATACAAGCTGTTGATAAAAGCACTGTTCCCGCTCGGGAACGGTGCTTTCTTCATGTTTTTCCGCAGAATAACGGCAATTTTTTTGAAATATTTTTTGCAATATTTTGATTTTGCTATTGTATATTGCCACAATATGTTGTATAATAATAAAAAATGTGTGTAGGTGGCGAACAATGGCAAACACAAAGACAACCATTACGATCAGCGGCAAAGAATACACGATCGTTTCCGAGGATTCCAAGGAACATGTTCATCGTGTAGCGGAATATCTCGACGAACAGATGCATGATCTGGAGAAGAGATATGTCGGTCTGAACGCACAGATGCGTACAACTCTCGTCGCGCTGAATCTTGCAGATGATCTCCTTAAGACAAAGGACGAGCTCGCAAGCATCCGTGAAGAGGTTGAAGAAATGCGCAGAGCAATGCGTGATATCGAGATCCGCCGTCACGAAGAAAGCGAAGCTGTGGAACACACTGCAGAGATCGCTTATCCCCATTTTTCCAATGTAATGTAACCAAAACCTATTGTTGTTATTGTTTTTTGGGTGGCTCGACTGTTTCGGTCGGGTCACTTTTTTATATCCGCAAATATGCAGATATGCACTTTAGGAGGCTAAAACGTGCATAAAATTACATTTATGCAATAAAAATGAATAAAAACAAGGAATATTATAAAAAATAAGCAGAAATATTCAAAAAGATTGTATAAAACTATTGCAATTTGAAAAAAGGG